>NZ_JBSIBX010000016.1:0-115371 GCF_058245105.1 Chryseobacterium sp. UF-81
AAGCAAATACAAATTTGCTCTGGTTTAATTATTTATTTTTGTCCTTTAATCTGTATCGGATTTTCAGGACTAGTCATTAAATAAGATTTTAGAGGTTAGAGGGTTAGATATCAGCTAAAAGCTCCCACTTAATTTCTCAAATCTTTAAATCTTCAATTTTTCAATCTTTAAATATTAAAAAATATGGATACCAATTTTTCAGATGACTTCCTGGTAAAGGGAAAGGTTTCGATAAAAAAAATTTCAACAGAGTATAAAGGAAAACTTACAAAAGAAGAAGGTGCGCAGTTGTTGATCGCAGAAAAGGAAAAGCTGCGCGAACTGCAGGAAAAGCTTTATGCTGATGGCAGCAAATCCCTGCTCGTGATTCTTCAGGCGATGGATGCAGCGGGAAAAGACAGTTTGATAGAGCATGTTTTCGGGGGTGTAAATCCACAGGGATGCAACGTTACAAGTTTTAAAGCTCCAAGCTCGAAGGAATATTCCCACGATTTTCTGTGGAGACATTATCTGGCTCTTCCACAGAAAGGAATGATTGGTATTTTTAACAGATCCCATTATGAAAGTGTTCTGGTATGTAAGGTACATCCTGAATATAACCTCAGCGAGAAAACGTGGTCTTCTGTAAAGGAGTTCGATGCAAAGTTCTGGGAAAACAGGTATGAAAGTATCCGAAATTTTGAACAGCACCTTTCACAGAATGGAACTACTATTGTTAAAATATTTTTAAATGTTTCTAAGGACGAGCAAAAGAAAAGGCTTCTGGACAGAATCGATGAACAGGAAAAAAACTGGAAATTTTCTGCTGCAGATCTTCCCGAAAGAGCTCTTTTCCCAAAATATATGGAAGCTTATGAAACCGCTATCAACGAAACTTCAAAGGATTATGCGCCCTGGTATGTGCTTCCGGCAGATAATAAATGGTTTGCAAGAGTGGCTGCAATACAAATTATTATTGATACTCTGGAGAAGATGGATCTTAAGTATCCGCAACTGGGTGAAAAAGAAAAATCCGAGCTTCTGGAAGCTAAAAAAACACTTGAAAATGAATAAAATAATGTAAAATATTATCTCATAGCTAAAGACATATAAATAAATTTAACAAATAAGACACCAAAAAGTGTATAATTTGTTGTTCGTGTGATTTTTTTTTATAAATTTATCAAAAATTAATTTTAAATCACTAATCATTAAACTTTAGCTATGAAAAAACATTTATTATTATCAGCAATCGCTATAATAAGTCTTATTTCCTGTAATAATGAGGGAACAGCTGTAAATACGGTACAAAGCATGAAGACTCCACAAATGGAAAACTTCGACAAAGCTTTCAAAAGCCTTGGTGATCCTCAAAACAGACCTACTGAAGAAGAAAAGAAAAGGAATACTTCTGAATTGAGTGACAGAAGAAAGGCCCTTCTTGTTCCGGCATCCAAAGAACTGATTATCTCATCAGGCGTAACGGAAGCTGAGCTGATGAGAAAAACCGGCGGTGATATGAGCCAGATTATTGTCTGGGCAACGCAGATTTACATGCAGAAAAGTGACGACATCCGCAGAAACTTAAAATCTGATAAATAGATCATGAAAAAGTTTCTACTTGTTCTGGGGATCTGTTCAATTTCCTCAGCATACGCCCAGGGAGGCACACTTATCATTCAGAATTTCACTTCCAATTATGATTTTCATGGAACTATCTATGCCAATAACAACGTAGGAGGAGGCTGTTATCCATTGGTTATCTCCAAAGATCCTGACCCCATAATCATACCGCCAGGCACTACTGTAAAATATGAGAATTACAGAGATCAGTATTCTTTTTCCGGTTACCCGATTTCTACCTGGGATGTTATTTTAGGAGCAGGATCCCCTGCCTCACCAAGACCATGGAACCATCCCAGCCTGATACCCGGCGGTGTTATTTCTAATAATACAAAATGGTCTATGTCTAAATTCCAGATGTATCATGCCGGAACTTCAGTACCCGAGACCTACTTTAATGGAGATATCGGGGGAACTGCCGCTCCGTGTAATACTGCCCCTGACACTGTTACAACAGCGTGGGGAAGCGCTAAATGGTTTACCATCACTTCCGGAACAGATGTTTACACTTACCTGCTCATCCAATAACCCCTTATTACTATGAAAAAGATATCATTACTTTTATCAGCTTTGGCAGGAGTTCTTTCTTTTGCCCAGACTTCTTCTTTGGTTATACAGAACTACAACACTTTTGATGCTGTAGGAAGACTGCGTACCGGTATGCCCGGCGGTGCTCCCGGACCTTATATGTATGCTGCTCCCAATGCTCCATACGGAACATACACTGTACCTGCAGGAGCGGGCACAGTGTATAATACATTCGATACTTCCGGTACTGCCTCACTTCCCATAACGTTATGGTATGTTACAGATCCTACCAATCCGGCTAACAGCGGAACATATCCTTATAACCATCCTTTTATCACAAGTGTAATGAACCCTTCGAATGTTTGGGGAGGATTCCACTTCTGGCTGACAGACCCTTCAACCGGAGTTACGGATACTTACGAGTTGGGGGATCCTACGGTATATCCTGGATTTAGTACTTCAGGAACGGGTACTTTTTCAAGTGCAGACTGGTTTACGATAACCACACCCAGCGGCCCAACCACTTACCTGCAGATCTTTTAGATAAACGGCAGCTGTTCTGCAGCTGCCTATTTTATTGAACAGCATGATACGGAAAACAGCAGTTTTGCTTTCCGGGGATATTATATGTCCAAATTTCACTAATCATTCACCTTATATTTTAATACAATTAACCATGAAAAAAATCTTTTTATCGGCTTTATTGGCCGTTTTGACATTAGCGTCATGCAGCAATGAAAATACTGTTGCAAATACTGTGGAAAGCATGAAAACCCCACAGATGGAAAACTTTGACAAGGCGTTTAAAAGCCTCGGCGATCCGGAGAATAGGCCTACTGAAGAGGAAAGAAAAAGAAATACTTCTGAGCTAAGCGACAGAAGAAAAGCCCTTCTTGTTCCGGCTTCCAGGGAACTGATTCTTTCCACAGGTGTTACAGAAGCTGAACTTTCAAGAAAGACCGGCAGCGATATGAGCCAGATCATTGTCTGGGCAACGCAAATCTACATGCAGAAAAGTGACGATATCAGAAAAAATTTAAAATCAGAGAAATAATTATGAAAAAGTATTTAACTATGATAGGATTAGTATCCTTATCTTTTGGTTATGCACAGGGCGGTCCTCTTGTTATCAACAATTATACATCGTATGATTTCCACACCAGAGTTACTGCAGCTAATCTTGCTACACCGGGGTGTTATTTTCATGTGGCCTTAGACAATCCTGAACTTGTAATTCCAGGTGTAGGTTCTGCTACGTATAACAGCTACAATATTCCAGGTACCAGCTGGAAGGTATCTACATCACCTTCGCCTGCAACCCTGAGACTGGGGAGTCATCCAAGTCTTGCGCTGGGAGGAGCAATTTCCAACAATACGAAGTGGGTGGTATCTCAATTTCAGTTTTATCAGTCGGGAACGCCTTTATCGGTGGGAGCTGTAGGTGATACTTCTTATACATGTGATCCTGTTCCCAATATCTTCAATGCTCCTGAGGCAATGACAGAATGGTTTACCATTACTTCCGGTACAACCACATCTACCTATATCCATATATATTAACCAGTTATCCAATTAAAATCCTATTCCTATTATGAAAAAACATTTTTTACTGACCGCTTTTACTGCTCTGGTTTTAGCATCATGCAGTAATGAAAACTCTGTCGTAAATACTGTGGAAAGTATGAAAACCCCACAGATGGAAAACTTCGACAAAGCTTTTAAGAGTCTCGGTGATCCGCAGAACAGACCTACTGAAGAGGAAAGAAAAAGAAATACTTCGGAACTGAGCGACAGAAGAAAAGCGCTTCTGGTCCCTGCTTCTAAGGAATTAATTCTTTCTACAGGGGTTACAGAAGCTGAACTGATGAGAAAAACAGGGGGAGATGTGAGCCAGATCATTGTCTGGGCTACACAAATCTACATGCAGAAAAGTGACGATATCAGAAAAAGATTGAAATCAAATCAATAACACCAATCCTTAAACAAATTATAACATGAAAAAACTAAGCATTATTTTAGGTACAGTTGCAGGAATAACCATGGCTGCCCAATCTTCTATGCTGGTGATCAATAATTACAGCAGTTATGATGCTGCAGGAAGGTTTATGACGGTTGGATCAGCAGGCTCCGGATCATCCCAGCCTTATATGTATGCTCTTGCCAATGCCCCTTATACCAGATATACAATTCCTGCGGGTGGCTATACCAAATATGATAAATTCGACAATACAGGAGCGGGCAACCCCATTCCTATTCCCGGTTGGTATTATATTGATCCATTAAACAGTGCCAATACAGGGAACTACCCTTATAATCATCCTGTCATCACAGCGGTGACCGCCATAGACGAATGGATGGGCTTTGCTTTTGTACTTACAGACAATACCGGATACAGCTATGACAGTTTTGAGGTAGGAGATCCTGTGCTTTCGGGAGGCTTTTTAAGTACTACCCAAACCGGAGCTAATACAGGCATTACCGCAGACTGGTACACGATCACAACAACCGGAGGGCAAATTACTTATTTCCAAATCTATTAACATCCCATCATATAATCAAACTGAACAATTAAAAAATATCCCTATGAAAAAACTACTGTTATCTGCTGCTTTTGCCATTTTAACTTTGGCATCATGCAGCAATGAAGGCTCCGCCGTAAATACTGTGGAAAGCATTAAAACCCCACAGATGGAAAACTTCGACAAAGCTTTTAAAAGTCTGGGCGATCCGCAGAACAGACCTACTGAAGAGGAAAGAAAAAGAAATACTTCGGAATTGAGCGACAGAAGAAAAGCACTTCTTGTTCCGGCATCCAAAGAACTGATTATCTCATCAGGTGTTACGGAAGCTGAGCTGATGAGAAAAACCGGCGGTGATATGAGCCAGATCATTGTCTGGGCCACTCAGATCTATATGACAAAAAGTGATGAAATCCGTAAAAATATTAAATCTGATAAATAATGACTGCCATGAAAAAAATACTGACAATAGTAGGAATTACAATAGCTTCTCTGGCTTATTCGCAGGGAGGAACAATGATCGTAAACAATTATACCCCTTATGAATACCGAGGAGCCTTAATCGCTAATAATTTTTCCGGGGGATGCTATCCTATCATCGGGACCGATGCCGGAGTTATTATTCCGCCGGACTCTCATACAGGCAATGGCAATGCCTTGATATATACCAATTACAGAGATCAGTATACCACATCGCTGTATCCTACACCGAACTGGACGGTTAGCCTTGCAGCCAACAGTAACAGCATAAGACCATGGAACCATGGCAGTCTTATTCCCGGAGGAACACTTTCCAATAATACAAAATGGTCTGCATCAAAGTTTGAAATGTATGATCCTGCAACGTCTGCTTATGTTCCGGGGTTCAATACGACCGTAAGCTTAGCAGGAAACTCATGCTATATGGCACCAGACTACTTTGTAACTCCAAGCGGGGCCAACAGTGCAGAAATATTTACAATCACAACAAGTACAGGTCTGGTAGAAACCTATCTGCAAATTTATTAATCTGATTTTAAATCATGAAAAAAATATTAACCATTATTACATTACTATTTCTGTTGTCTGTTCATGCCCAACACAGCCTGATGATCGTTAATAATTATTCTACAACCTATGATTTTCAGGGAACAATTGGCGCCCATAATTTCGCCGGGAGCTGTTATCCTTATGTAACGTCAAGTACCCCAACAGCGATCATCGTTCCAGCAGACTCACATACAGGTAACAGCAAAGAACTGGCTTACAAAAACTTCAGGGATCAGTTTACAGGGTCTTTGTACCCTACTACAAACTGGACACTGCAGGTTTCTCCCACTAACTCTTCGGTAAGGTCGTGGGATCATCCGAGTATAGCACCGGGTGGTGTTATTTCTGAGAATGTAAAATGGGCTTCTTCGCAGTTTCAGATGTATTATGCCGGAACTTCTACACCGGAACCTGGTTTCAGCGGTCTTATCGGAGAATCTCCTGACCCCTGTACAGGAGCCAGCGGGTATATTTCAACACCGTACGGAGATGCAGAATGGTTCAATATCACAGTAGCCAATATTACCTATTCTTATTTACAAATTTATTAATCAAAAAAATCAACTCTAAATTCTAATTAATTATGAAAAAACTTTTTTTATCGGCAGCTTTTGCCACTTTAACTCTGGTTTCATGTAACAACGAAGGAAGCGCTGTAAATACGGTGGAAACCATGAAGACTCCACAAATGGAAAACTTCGACAAGGCTTTTAAAAGCCTGGGTGACCCACAGAACAGACCTACCGAAGAGGAAAGAAAAAGGAATACTTCCGAACTAAGCGACAGAAGAAAGGCTCTTCTTGTTCCGGCTTCCAAAGAATTAATTTTATCCACAGGCGTTACCGAGAGCGAATTAATGAGAAAAACAGGCGGCGACATGAGCCAGATCATTGTGTGGGCTACCCAGATCTATATGCAAAAAAGTGATGAGATCCGTAAAAACATTAAATCTGATAAATAATGAAAAAGCTATTAACCATATTGGGAATCACTGCAACGTCGTTCGCATATTCCCAGGGGATGTTTATACTTAACAATTATTCTCCTCACGATTATTACGGAAATCTCCTGGCCATCAATCTCAGTGGCTGTGTTCCGGCTGTCATAAACAATGACCCTGCTACCATTATTGTTCCAGCCAACTCACACATGGGGAACAACCTTGAATGGAAGATCGATAATTACAGGGACCAGTTTGTTAGTTCTCTGTATCCTATCACTAGCTGGCTTGTAACACTGGGACCATCACCTTCAACCGTAAGACAATGGAACAATCCCAGCCTTATGCCGGGCGGTGTAATCGCCAACAATACCAAATGGATGACGTCTAAGTTCGCCATGTATTATGCAGGAACAGGCAACAAGGTTTGGGGATTCAATACGAATCTGGGAGATGCTACCCCGAATACATGCGTCACCAGTGTTGATTATTTTTCTACTCCGGACGGTTCCGCAGAGTGGTTTACCATCACAACAGGAACCACACCAACAACTTATCTACAAATATACCCATGAAAAAAACAGCAGCTTTATTATTGGGCTTAGCGGGAATACTTTCCTCAGCCCAGACTTCTTCTTTTGTGTTTAATAACTACAATGTCTATGATGCTGTAGGAAGGCTGATGACCTGCAGCCCCACCCCGGGAATGATTAAGTATATGTATGCTTCTCCAAACGGGTCCTACGGATCATATACGATGCCGGCAGGAATTTCTTCTTCCTATGCATCGTTTGGGACTACCGGTCTGGCTCCTTTCCCCATGAACATGATTTACTGGAATGTAACGGATCCTGCCAATACCGCGAATAATACATCATATCCTTATAACCATCCTTATATTACCTCTACCATGTCTTCTATTAACGAGTGGGCCTCATTCCATTTCTTTCTGAAAGACAGTGCAGGAAATAACATTGACTCTTACCTTGTAGGAGACCCCGCCGTTGCCATTAATGCAGGAGTAACAGCGAATGCCTATCAGGTGGGAACCAACAGTGGTATAGAAGCGGAATGGTTTACCATTTCAACATCTACAGGAAAGGTGACCTATTTCAGTATTTATCCATAAATAGAAAAAAGCGGAGACTGGTCTCCGCTTTTTTATTTTAAACAGTTTGTATTGAATAAAAATCACGAGAAAATCTGTAAGCCGGATTTTGTTCTTCCGAAGAAGTGCCTGTTATTTATCTGCGTCTTACATTGCTGCAAGACTTGAGCTGATTACCCCTCGGCTTTCAGGACGAGCCGCCCCTATTTCCATTACTGAAAAGAACCGATATACTTATCATTGCACCGCAAAGAGTTTACCTGGTTTCACTACAGCCGAACTGTACCTGCTTTCTGTTGCACTTGTCCTACCCTCACGGGTGACGGATGTTATCCGCTTTGCTGCTCTATGGTGTCCGGACTTTCCTACCCCTGCCGAAACAGGAATCAACAAGCCGATTTTCTCGCGGTTGCAAAGATACGCGATAATTTCGACAATTGAGAATGTGGAAACAGGTCAATTTGAGATCTTACAGTGCAGGGCTTTTTCAAATAAACAAATTATGCCATCACATATCAACAAATTACCGCATTATTATTATCTTCGTGCCATTATATATCTATGACTTCCAGGGAAAAAGAATTTGCGCAGCTTATTAAGGATAATCAGGGCCTGATTATTAAAGTTTCGCGCTTGTATACCAATTCTCTTGAAGATGAAGAAGATCTGTTTCAGGAGATTGTACTCCAGCTTTGGAGAAGCTACGATTCTTTTAAAGGAAATTCTAAAATTTCTACGTGGATGTACCGCGTAGCACTTAATACAGCCATTACTCTTTTCAGAAAAAAAAGCAAAAGCCTTCTTACGAACGAGCTGGATATCAATCACAGAGATTTTGTAGAGGATGACGACGAAAAGCAGCAGCAGATATCGCTTCTGTATACTGTAATCAAAACACTTCCCAATGTAGAACGAGCAATTGTAATGATGTACCTTGACGACCTGCCTTATAAGGATATTGCAGAAAACCTCGGAATCACCGAGGTCAATGCGCGTGTGAAAATGAACAGATTAAAGAAAACCCTTAAAGAACAGATGCAAAAATATGCCTGATTTTGATTTAGACAGTTTTAAAAAAACATGGCAAGAGCAGCCTGTTCAGCCAAAATACGACAGTAATGAAATCCTGCAGATGCTGAACAGAAAATCACGCAATTACGTGAAGTATATTTTCTGGATTAGTGTGGCAGAATTCCTATTCTTTTCCGTTCTTGGATTATTCTATTTCTTTCAGGATGAGGAATCGGATAGTTTCCGTAAAATTTTAGAGAAATTGGGAGCTCAGAAAGCTCCTGAAATAGAGACTAATTTTGACCATGCTTATTTAGCTATAAAAATTTTAAGCCTTTTAATCACGGCCTACTTTGTCCTTAAATTTTATCAGAATTACCGCAAAATAAGGATCGAAGAGAATCTCAAAGGCCTTATTATACGGATCATCAAGTTTAAGAAAACCGTGAATGCTTTTATCCTTATCAGCATCGTGCTGCTGGTAGCTTTTACATTTGTATTCACAGCCTTCATTTTCTACGCTTTAAATTCTCAGAATGTACGCCCGGATAATTCCAACCTGATTATTGTTATTATCGGAATCATTGTAAGTACGGTATTATGCGTCCTGCTGATCTGGCTCTACTATAGGCTTGTGTATGGAATTATCATCAGAAAACTGGACAAAAATCTAAAACAGCTTAAAGACATAGAATCTCAGGAAAATTAGGATAGGCGGGCAGCATTTCAAGATTTTTCATTAATTTTATTCCACCAAATCTTAAACTATGCCATTATCTTATGTCTATGGAGCCTCCGCCATTCCATTACTGGGACAAACTATCGGGGGAAATCTTAAAAAGACTGTTGAAAAATTCTCAAATCATGACGCCTTAGTCTGTGTACATCAGAATTACAGAGCAACCTATCAGGAATTTTATAATCAGACCACTGCTGTTGCAAAAGCTTTAATCTTCTTAGGAGCCAAAGCAGGAGACCGGATCGGGATCTGGTCCTCGAACCGTTATGAATGGGTTCTGCTTCAGTATGCTACAGCCCGGATAGGAACCATACTCGTCAATATCAATCCTGCCTACAGAACACACGAGCTTACCTATGTGATCAATCAATCCGGAATCCGGCTGATGTTTTCTTCTTTAAGCTTTAAAACGAGCAATTACAGGGAAATGGTAGAATATGCCAAGGAAGTCTGCCCCAGCCTGGAACATGAAATTTTCTTTGATGACAACTGGGAAGATTTTTTGAACAACGGACAGGATATTTCGGATGATACGCTTCACAGCTTTGAAGAGCATGTACAATTTGATGACCCTGTCAATATTCAGTATACTTCGGGAACTACGGGCTTCCCAAAAGGTGTTACTCTTTCCCATCACAATATTTTAAATAACGGGTACTTTATCGGCATACGTTTAAAATACTCGGAGAAAGACCGTGTCTGCATTCCTGTTCCTTTCTATCACTGCTTTGGAATGGTGATCGGGAATATATGCTGTACAGCTCACGGTGCATGTATGGTGATTCCCAATGACAGCTTTGATCCTGAAATTACCTTAAAAACAGTTTCTGAAGAAAAATGTACCTCTTTATACGGAGTTCCAACAATGTTTATCGCTGAACTGGCTGTTAAGGATTTTGATACCTACGATTTTTCAAACTTAAGAACCGGTGTCATGGCAGGATCCGTTTGTCCGCCTGAAATTATGAAAAAGGTGGAAAGTCTTATGAACATTAAAGAAATGAGTATCTGTTACGGAATGACGGAAACTTCTCCTGTTTCTACACAAACGCTCATTGGAACGCCATTGGAAAAGCAGGTCAGTACTGTAGGAACCGTGCAGGACCATCTCGAAATAAAAATTATTGATGACAATGGAAAAACCGTAGAGCGTGGTGAACACGGCGAATTATGCACCAGAGGCTATTCTGTGATGTTGAAATACTGGAATGATCCGGAAAATACAAAGAAAGTACTGGATGACGCCCGATGGATGCACACCGGTGATATGGCTGTCATGGATGATGACGGGTATATTACGATCTCCGGAAGGATAAAGGACCTGATCATTCGCGGCGGTGAAAATATTTCTCCTAAAGAGGTTGAAGATTTCCTGTACACATATCCTAATATCCTTGATGTACAGATTATCGGGGTTCCAAGTGAGAAATTCGGGGAGGAAGTGATGGCCTGGGTAAAAGTAAGAAAAGGATTTGAAGTTTCGGAAACCGAGCTTTTAGAATATTGCCAGGGAAGAATTGCTCACTACAAGGTTCCGAAATACTGGAAATTTGTGGATGAATTCCCGATGACGATATCCGGAAAAATAAGAAAAGTGGAAATGCGCGAAATTTCTGTAAAGGAGCTGGGAATGGATAAATTGAAACAGCGTTCTTAAGGAAAATATTTTCTTTTTTTAACGCAAAGTTTTATTTTAAATACGTTTAATTTGAAGAAAGACAAGGAAGTACGGCTGCGCCGTTGATTAAGCTGTATGGATAAAACAAATGCTTAGTCAGATCAATGGAATTGATCCTTCTTAGCTCACTTAAATATGCAATGTTATCATAAAACTTTGCGTGGTAAAATTTCTCACAGAACTAGCCGATTGAGCAGATTTTATTCCATTACTAGCTAAACTGACTTATTTTATTTTCAAGAAATAAAAAAAGCCCAGAAATACTGGGCTTTTATCTATTTTATAGGTATCACTTTTTAAAGTTCTTTTCTTAATCTTGCTACCGGGATATTAAGCTGTTCACGGTATTTGGCGATCGTTCTTCTGGCAATATTATAGCCCTGTTCTTTCAGCATCACTACCAGAGCATCATCTGTAAGGGGTTTTCTTTTATTCTCCTTTCCGATTACTTCCTGAAGATGAGTCTTGATTTCTTTGGTAGAAACTTCCTCACCGTCATCATTTGTCAGGCTGTCAGAGAAAAGATCTTTCAGATAAACGATTCCGTTCGAAGTGTCGGCATATTTACTTTTTACGACTCTTGAAATGGTGGAAATATCAAATCCGGTAATATCGGCAATATCTTTCAGAATCATTGGTTTCAGTGATTTTTCATCACCTGTAATAAAATAATCCTTCTGAAATTTTACAATCGCTGTAATTGTCTGCAACAGGGTATTCTGGCGCTGGTTAATAGCATCTATATACCATTTTGCTGCATCTAATTTCTGCTTGATAAATAACGCAGCCTGTTTATGCTCAGAAGAGTTTTTATCGTGTGAATAAGTAGTCAAAATATCTTTATACTCTTCAGAAACTCTTAAAGTTGGCGCATTTTTACTGTTAAGCATCGGGATGACCATTCCATCTTTCACCTGGATCACAAAATCCGGAATAATTTCCTGATTGATGGTAATCGTCTGGGTATCAAAATTCCCTCCTACTTTTGGTGAAAGTTTGGAAATTTCGTCCAAAGCATCTTTAAGATCATCTTCTTCAATATCATATTTCTGGATAATCTTATTATAATGCTTATTGGTAAGAGCATCGAACTGATATCTTAAAATATTGGCTGCCAGAGATACCGCCTTATCAGAGCTTACTTTTTTCTCAATCTGAAGCAGCAGACATTCCTGAAGACCTCTTGCTCCTACTCCTGGCGGATCAAGCTTCTGAATATAATTTTCCAGAATATCTTCCACCTTTTCTTTAGTCGTATAAATTCCCTGGGAGAAAGCAAGATCATCTACAATAGCTTTGATCTCTCTTCTTAAATATCCGTCGGTATCTAAATTTCCAATTACATATTCAGCAATCTTCTCATCTTCTTCATTGATATTGACTAAATGGATCTGCTCCAGCAGATAGTCGTACAAGGACTGTCCTTCAGTAAGAAGGCTTTCGTTATCGAATTCCTCATCATCCGGAGAATAGTTGCTTGATGCGGTTTTATAGCTAGGTTCGTCATCGTAGATATATTCGTTGACGTCAAAATCTGTCTGGATACTTTCTGTTCCTTCATCCTGATAAGCATCTTCAAGAGAAGAGTAATCATCTTCTTTAGGATCTTCCTTTACAATTTCCAAAGCAGGATTTTCCTCTAGCTCTCTTTCCAGCTCCTCTTCAAATTCCAGTGTATGAAGCTGAATAAGCTTCATCAACTGAATCTGCTGAGGTGCCAGCTTCTGTCCTAATTTGAGTTGTAAGTGTTGTTTAAGCATATTAGTTCCTTGTGTTTTAACATAACATATCTACGAATTTAATAAATTAATTCGACAAAAAACACATTTAGCATGATTTTTGCATTAACTTATTAACATAATAAACTATTAGAAAATAAAAAAAGCCTTAATTTTTACATTAAGGCTTTTTTATTGATCTAGAACTCAGCGCTTTTCGGTGTTCTTGGGAAAGGAATTACATCTCTGATGTTAGTCATTCCCGTTACAAAAAGAACGAGCCTTTCCAGACCTAATCCAAAGCCTGCATGTGGTACAGAACCGAATTTTCGGGTATCAAGGTACCACCAAAGCTCATGTTCATCCACGTGCATATCTGCCATTTTCTGTTTTAATACATCTAATCTTGCTTCTCTTTCCGATCCTCCGATGATTTCTCCGATACCCGGGAAAAGAACGTCCATTGCTGCAACGGTCTTATTGTCATCGTTCAGTTTCATATAGAAGGCTTTGATCTCTTTCGGATAGTCGAACAACACTACCGGGCTTTCAAAGTGTTTTTCAACCAGGTATCTTTCGTGTTCAGACTGAAGATCCGTTCCCCAGTTTTCAACCGGATACTGGAATTTTCCTTTTTTATTTTCTTTTGAGTTCATCAGGATCTCAATTGCTTCCGTATAGCTTACCCGTTTGAAGCGTTTAGCGATGACATTCTGAAGTTTTTCGATAAGTCCTTCTTTTGCTCTGTCTTTTTCTGGTTTTCCTTTTTGCTCCTCCTCAAAACGTTTGTCGAGGAACTCAAGATCATCCTTACAGTTATCAAGAACGTACTGGATTACATATTTTAAGAAATCTTCCGCAAGGTCGATATTGTCTTCAAGATTGTTAAATGCCACTTCCGGCTCTATCATCCAGAATTCTGCAAGGTGTCTCGTTGTGTTTGAATTTTCAGCACGGAAAGTTGGCCCGAAGGTATAAATTCTTCCCAATCCCATTGCTGCAGTTTCTCCCTCAAGCTGTCCGGAAACCGTAAGGTTAGTTTTTTTCCCAAAGAAATCCTGTGCAAAATCAATTTCACCGTCTTCAGTTCTTGGAATATTATTCAGGTCAAAGTTGGTTACCCCAAACATTTCACCTGCTCCTTCTGCATCAGCCCCGGTAATCACCGGTGTGTTGATATAGAAGAACTGGTTTTTGTTGAAGAATGAATGCACTGCAAAGCTAACCGCATGACGCACTCTGAAAACAGCTCCGAACAAATTCGTTCTGAATCTTAAATGAGCCTGGTCTCTTAGAACTTCCAAAGAGTGTTTTTTAGGCTGAAGAATCGTTTTGTCTCTGTCTTCTGTAAAGTTATCCCCTAAAATAATAATTTTTTTAGCTACAATCTCTACATTCTGTCCGGCTCCCTGGCTTTCCACCACTTCACCTACTACCTTTAATGAGGCAGCTGTGCTGATTTTACTGATTACTTCCTCATCGAAATTTTCAAAATCAACAACAATCTGCAAATTATTAATCGTAGAACCATCATTTAGCGCTATAAAGCGATTTGCACGGAATGTTCTTACCCAACCGTAAACCGTAATGTCATGATGTAATACTTTCTTGTAATCCTGTAGGATTTCTTTAATCGTTTGCTTTTTCATTTGTTGATTATAAATTTTCTTATAAAAATTAACGTTGGCAAAGTTACAAAAAAACAGCGTAACCTGATGATTACGCCATCTTTTTAAAAAACCATTTATCCAAATACTGAATCAAAAACTATGTCCTGAATATTATTTAATTAAAGAATACTGTCTTTTTTCTTTCTTTCCCGTTTCGGATTTTCCAGGCGTGATAGGAACTTGGTACATCATATTGCCATTTCGGAAGCAGCAAAACAATCAGAATCACATCAATATGAGATACAAACCCTAATCCTACCGCCAGATAAAACGCCCATCCCGTTTGTTGAAAACCTATTAAATAGGTAAAAGCAATCAGCAGGCTCAGGCTCCACATTTTTGACAAAAAAGCATGGGTACAGGTTTCCTTTCTGAATTTATAGATACTGACAATATAGCAGAGCGCTTCCATAATGAAGATTAAAAGAATTCCCTGGCATTCACTTTTAATGAGTTCAGGATTGAGAAAGTAGGAAGCCAACCCTAATGAAAGCCAGAAAACCAAATCAGTCTGACTATCTAATCTTCGTAATTTTTCCGATGAAACCCCGGTTTTTCGGGCAATAATTCCATCAAAAATATCAGTCAACAATCCGAAATACATTAATCCTACTATCAAAAATCGTGATTCTGCACCCTTACCATAAGCTAATAACAGAATAACCGGAGCAAGGACAAACCTGGCTGCAATCAAAAGATAAGGTAACTTTTTCATGATTTTTTGTTTTTAAAATTCCAGTTGACCAAAGGAAATTTTCTTTTTTCATTTTCGTTCCAAAAGCCAACCTGAATCCCTCTTGAATCTTTGCAGGCATTAATCAATGAAACCTGAACGCCTCTGCATTTCTGGCTTATATTGGCAATAGTGGAAATGGCTACCCCTCTTGTTGTATGATGAAAATTATACAATGGTGAAAAAGCAACGCCATTTGTCACAGAAGGTGCACTTATATTGCTGGATACATTGACTTCCAAACCATTGGTAACCGTAGGTTCCATATTGATGATCGATAGTTGCATGCCATTTATCTTATTTATTTTTTCAGGCAAGGGCTCAACAGCAATATCACTGATAGCCCAATTATCAATGGACGGTATACTTACGAGCAGTAATGCGGGAAAGAAAATCCCCAGACCGTTAAATCCCAATCCAATACCATTAACTTTCTTAGGCTGTATTTCATTATCAATCTCATCATAATATTTAATAAGCAATCCATTAACACTTTTCGTTTTTTTGGAAGGTGAAAAACCAATAAACCTGGGCTTATCCAATTTAGTATTCAAACTGTCCTGGGCATTCATGATCATTCCTGTAAACAGACCGATCATCATCAAAAATCTTATTTTCATAACTTATTGTTTTAAAATTATGAGTCAAAATTATCTGTGAAAATCACAAATCCGAATGCGGAAAAAAATTAAAATAAAGAAGTACATTTGTGAAAATCACAAAACCATGTATCAGGAACTTTTACTTAAGGAAATCCGCAGGAAAATCAGGAATCAATCGTTGAACGATGAGATTGCCAATATCCTCAATATAAGTTATGATGCGGCACACAGAAGAACCTCACTTAAAGCAAAATTCAGCTTTGAAGAGGCGCTGGAACTGGCGAAATATTATCAGATCTCCCTTAACCAATTCATTACCTCGGACCGGCAGCTTGTCGTTCAGAAAACTTCTGCGGTAGACAAAACGGAAGACCTGCAGTCATTTTTCCAGAATAATCTCAGCATTTTTGAAAACCTGCCTCTTTCTGATGAGATGACGATTTATTATTCTGCGAAGGACATTCCTTTTTTCTATACTCTTTCGGATACCTTACTTTCCCGTTTTAAAATTTATGTATGGATGAATCTGCTTAATGCGAAACAGGTCTTTATTCCTTTTCTGCAGTTTTCGCCACCTTATTTTGAATCCAATACTCAGGAGCTCAAGAAAAAATATGAGACCCAAAATGTGGTGGAATTGTGGAATGACAGGACCATTTCCAGTATTCTGCAGCAAATCCTGTTTTATTTTGAGACCGGACTTTTACAAAAAAATGAGGCCGATATTATTCTGAAAGAACTGGTAGAACTTATAAAATACATTGAACAAAAAACGGAAAACAATCCAAAATTCCACCTGTATGAAAATGAGCTGATGCACCTTTCCAATGATATCTTTTTTCACCATCCGCAACAGTCGCTTTTTGCCATACCTACCAATATGTTCGGGTATATTCTGGTTAATGATGCGAAAACCTGCACTGAAACGCGGAATTATTTTGAACACCAGATTAAAAATTCAAAATCCCTGAATACTTCGGGAAACCGGGACAGAAAAATATTTTTCAATAAAATGTATGATCAGGTTGAACATTTAAAACAAAAAATGATCCTATGAAAAACCTTCATAACGGTGAATTTTTCGGAAAAACCAATGAAACCCTGCGTTTCGACGGGCTGACCATCACGGATACTGAATACACGCATCCCTACGTAGACTGGCACTATCATGAAAATGCTTATTTCACATTTCTTTTGCAGGGAAATATGACGGAAGGCAACAAAAAAGAGATTTATGATTGCCAGGCAGGAACATTACTTTATCATCATTGGGAAGATGCCCATTATAATACTAAGCCTGATATTTTTACAAGAGGGTTTCATCTGGAACTTACTGAAAACTGGTTTGAAAATTTTCAGGTCCCAAAAGAAGCTGTTGAAGGAAGCTTTAATTTGAAAGATCCTGCTTTAAAACTGTTGATGTACAAGATTTTCAAAGAAACAAAAATTAATGATTCATCATCTGAGCTGTCTGTTCATGAGCTTTTACTCAGTATTTTCAGCCAATTATCAGAGAAGGGCCGGAATTCCGATAAAAAGCCGGAATGGACCCGTAAGATTACTGAAATACTTCACGAAAATTTTATAGAAAAGCTTAGCCTTACAGAACTTTCAAAAACTTTGGATGTTCATCCTGTTCATTTAAGCAGAGACTTTCATAAACATTTCCAATGTACTTTAGGGGCTTATGTAAGAAAACTGAAAATCAATAAATCTTTGGCACTTCTCAATAGTGGTCTGTCTTTAACCGAAATAGCCCTCGAATGCGGTTTTACAGATCAGAGTCACTTCATCAGATCTTTCAGGGAAACTACAGGGGTGACTCCTTTGCAGTACAGAAATCTTCTGAAAAAATAAAAATGTTAATTTCATTCTATTTTTCCTAAGGGCCAATTTATATTTTTGTCTATATAAAACATTACCATGAAATCTATTCTGCTGTTTGTCTTATTCCTTGGTTTCGGATTTTCTTTGGGACAGTCCAAAAATAGTACAGATCCTGAACCCATTGTACATCCTGTTCAAAAAAAATACCTCAACAGAATTGTTTTTCTGGACAAAACGATTCCCTTAGACCAGTTAAAAGAATCCGATATTATTACTGCTACAGAATTTCAGGAGGATAAAAATCTTGACATCCGTATTTTCATGGACAATTCCCTGGTCAATTATTTACACCAGATCGATCCCTCTTTAACCTCCGATGAATTGCTGAAAAAAGGAAATTATCAATTCAATTTCTATGTTGACGGAAAATTAATTTATACAGAAAATTTAAATACCGGAGCAGGAACGCCGGAAGACAAAAAGAAGAAAACCACATTCAGAATCCCTTTATTAAGTTCAAAAAATGAGGATTCATGGGGAAAATATATGTGGATGAGATTTTATCTGGGCAATGGCGGAATTGACGCACTGGCAGAAGGAAATCATCTTTTAAAAATTGAAATCAAACCTTATTTAAAAACTTCATCGTTAAAAGTTGGAAATACCATTGCAGCGGGTGAAATTCAGCTAACCGTTCCTCACAAAAATATTTCGGAGAAACAAATTGCCATTCAGAAGATCCAGCCTGGCAGTGGATGGAAAGTATCTGATGAACAGCTTGATCAGGAAAAGATCAGACTTTTAAATACCAAAATTGCAGAGAACAGGTTCAGGGACATCACCAGTATCGTGGTCATCAAAAATGAAAAGCTTCTTTTGGAGGAATATTTCAGTAAGTCAGGAAGAGATTCCCTGCAGGACACACGTTCAGTCGGAAAATCTTTTGCCTCTGCCCTGATGGGGATTGCCATTAATGACGGATATATTAAAAGTGAAAACCAGCTGCTGAAAGAATTTTATGATCTGAAACAGTTCAAAAATTATTCATCAGCAAAGGACAGCATTACCGTTAAAAGCCTCCTGACAATGAGCTCGGGATTTGACGGAAATGATTCTGATGAAAATTCTCCCGGTAACGAGGAAAATATGTATCCTACTGAGAATTGGGTAAAATTTGCGCTGGATTTGCCTGCTACAGAAAACAAACCGGGAAAAACCTGGAATTATTTTACGGCAGGTGTTGTGCTGACAGGAGATATCTTAGACAAAACGGTTCCCGCAGGCCTGGAGAATTATGCTGAAAAGAAGTTGTTTCAGCCGCTTGGAATCACCCATTATAAGTGGCAGTTTACGCCACAGCAGAAGCCTTCTCTGGCTGGCGGTCTGCGGATGAGAACGCTGGATTTGGCAAAATTTGGTCAGCTTTATAAAAATAATGGTGTGTGGAACGGCCAGAAGCTTATTGACAGAAACTGGATCAGGAAATCTTTCAGCAATTATTTTATGAATGATAAAGATTTTGAAGGATACGGATATCTGTTCTGGAGGAAGGTTTATAAGGTAGGAAACCAAAATTTTGAAGCTTACCAATCCAGTGGAAACGGTGGAAATAAAATTATCGTTTTCACAGAAATTCCTGTTGTAATCATTATTACCGCTAAAGCTTATAACAGGCCGTATGCTCATGCACAGTCGGATAAAATAGTTGAAGACTATTTACTACCTGCAATAAATGATAAATGATAAATGATAATGATATGATCAGCCAGCCTGAAAAGCCAGATGATTCTACGAAGAGGTCATACAGAATAATCGCTTCTGATCCTAAGAATCGAAACAGAAATATTCTTCAGTAAGTTATTTGAAATAGGCAGGTTTCAGATCTTTATCTGAAATTGATTATTCGTCTTTTTTGGAGGAAACCAAGAAGACATCGATAAGTCCTTCCGGCAGCTGCATTTTGATGAATCTTTCTTCCCGGTTCACCTCAAGAATCCAGTCTTTGATGATAGGAATTACCACTTCTTTGCCATTCAGATTGGTCACGAAATAGTTTTGGGCAGTCTGATCATTTACAGATCTTATGACCCCACATTCTTTGTCATTTTCATCCAGGATATCGAAACCGATGATCTCATGATAATAGAACTGCTTCCCGGAAAGTTTTGGAAGTGTAGAAAGCGGTAAGTAGACATTTTTCCCTAAGGATTGGTCTACCAATGCTTCGGAAGAGTTTTTAAAAGCAAGGTTCAGCGCATCATTTTTACTCCACGCGGATTTTGCAATAAAAAAAGGAACCAATAATCCGTTGATTTCAACGAATATTGATTCCAATTTATTGTAAAGCTCGGGCTGATCGGTATCCAGTTTAAGGATAACGTTTCCCGCAAGGCCATGTCTGCGTGTGATTTTTCCTAATAAATAGCAATCTTCTTTACGCATACAGGGGTATTCTTAAGCTTCAGTGTTTTCTTCAGTTTCAGCAGCAGGAGCTTCTCCTTCTGTAGCTTCAACAACTTCTTCAGCAGGTGCGTTAGCAGCTTCTTCAGCAGCTTTAGCATCAGCTTCAGCTTGTGCAGCAGCAGCGATTCTAGCTTCGTTTACTTTAGCTTCAGCTTCTAAAGCAGCTTTCTTAGAGTCTGCCTGAGCTTTAGATAAACCTTCAACTTTACCTTGTACTTTTTGTTCTTTAGATTCTACCCAAGCATTGAATCTCTTTTCAGCTTCAGCTTCGTCAAAAGCACCTTTAGCAACACCACCTTGTAAGTGTTTTTTGTAAAGGGCACCTTTATAAGAAAGGATCGCTCTTGCAGTATCAGTTGGCTGAGCACCGTTGTTTAACCACTTTACAGCAGAATCAACGTTCAAATCGATAGTTGCAGGGTTAGTAATTGGGTTGTAAGTTCCTAGTTTCTCGATGAATCTACCATCTCTTCTAGCTCTAGAATCTGCAACCACGATGTGGAAGAAAGGCTTACCTTTTTTACCGTGTCTTTGTAATCTGATTTTTACTGACATAATGTTGTGAATTTTATGGGAACTCGTCCCAGTTAAATATTTAAGAGTGCAAAGATAATACTTTTTCTGATATGTTAATAAGCTGATACAATAATTTGTTGATTTTTTCTGTCTCGTATCAAATTATTCTCCTGCCAGGGTACCCATGTAGAAAAGCCCCAGGCATTTCTGGTTTTCTTCGATGGTTAAAGATTCCTTAAGGTGATTTACAATCGCCGGAGAACTCCAATAGCAGCCAATATTATTGGCGGTACAGGTAAGGTACATATTCTGAACGGCCATGGAAACAGCAGCAATTTCTTCCCATTCAGGAACCATGCCACTGAAATTGACCACAATAGAAATTACAACATCTGCTTTATTGATTTTGAAACCAATATCCTGGTATTTTTTCTCCAGAAAAGTCTGTTCGGGTTGTGTAGCTTTGTAAATAGCCTGCATTTCTGAGGCTAATTTCGCTTTTTCTTCCCCTTTGAAAATCTTGAAACGCCAAGGTTTTGTGCGCTTATGATTCGGGGCCAGTGTTGCGGAGTGTAAGATATCGTCTAGGATTTTCTGGGATATTTCGTTTTCAGAATAATCTTTTGGAAAAATACTTCTCCTTTGTTCTATGATTTCTTTTAAAATTTCTGCATTATTCATACTGCAAATTTACAATATGTAATTGAATGCATTACATTGATTCAATCCTGATTTTTAACAATAATTGCCCATAATACTTTTTACTGTGTTGATATAAAGATAAGCAACACTATAATGGTAGATCTTATAGAAATTTTTCGGGATATGGATTTCGGAGCTTCTCAAAAATCGTATAAATCCTGAGTCTCATATCTTGACTCTTGGTTCTTAAATCTTGGTTCTTAACTCTTGACTCTTGACTCTTGGCTCTTACAAACACAATCAAATCACCTCTACAATCTTCTGGTGGATATTATTCAATGTAAAAGCATCACCGGATTTCATTCCCATCATTTTTTTAGCCATGGGACTTTCCGGGGAAATGGCATAAAACCGGTCACCTTCATAAAAGAATTCCCCCAGGGAAACGGAAATATAGAAACGGGCCTTGTTGGTGATCACCAGTGAACCCAGCTGTATTTTTTCCGTGGAGGCATTCAGAACTTTCGACATGTTTCTTTTAAGATCATTCAAAGCTCCTAGCTGGCGCTGCATCTGATAAATTTCCTCCTGCATTTCCTCCCTCATGCTGTCATATTTCGGAGTTTTTTTAATATCACGGCTTGCTTCCAGGGTAAACTCTATAAAATTTTTAAGCTTTTCTATTTTTTCAGAAATCACTGTTTTCACGTAATCTCTTATATCACTTTTCTCAAATACGATCTTCTCCATGAATCTAATCTTTACATAAAGATAATAATTTTTTAAAATAATAATTGATATTTTCGTTCTTCCTCAGCAAACAAATGACTCACAAAATATATTTTTCAAAAGAGCAGATCAGGATATAAATACCACTCCCATAATTCAAAAAACAATAAAAAAGCCTTGTTAGTTCTACAAGGCTTATATTTTTTATTTTTCAGCAATTTTTTTAAGGTCTCCCAACCCTTGACCAAACATCTTTTTCATATTCATATCCATCATAGGTTTCATGATCTTCATCATAGTAGTCAGTTCATAATCAATTGCCCAGGTTACTTTGGTTCCGTTTCCTTCAGGAGTTAACACAAAAGCAGTTTTAGCGTCGCTCTCAAAAGGTTTGATAAAATGAAGCTTGGTAATTAATTTTTCATTCGGAACACTTTCTGTAATGGACTGCTCGCCCTCTCCTACTTTATCATTTCCTTTCCAGTGGTAGGAATCTCCTACTTTGTCGCCGGCTCCGGAATAGGTGATCACGATATCTTTGTCAGCTTTGGAAAAAGGATCCCATACATTGTATTCTTTCAGCGATCCCACATGCTGCCATACCTTTTCTTTAGGGGCATTGATCGCTACGGATTGTTCAAAATGATAATCTTTACTGAAAGCCAGCATTGCAATTACTGCATAGACGATAGCCAAAAGGATGATTACGCCAATAATTTTTAAGAGTGTTTTCATAGTTTTTTGATTATTTTGAGTTATTTGTTTAATTTTTAAACTCTGGCAGTTCAGTAGCTGCCTGAAGTTTATGATTTTCTGTTTTCAAAATTAGTCATTCCACCCTCGCCGCCTCTTTTCATATGACAAGATTATTAAAGATAAAGTATTTTTGTCACATCTTGATATTCGGGCATTATTTTTGTGTATTTCAGCTCTGATTCCCGATGAATCATTAAATTTACGTTTATATAAAAATCGAAAAATGAATATTTTAACAGAGAAATTCAATACACCATATCACGCAGCACCTTTTAACGGTATTAAAAATGAAGATTTTCTTCCTGCCTTCCGGGAGCTGATTCAAAAATCTGAAGATGAAATCAATCATATTGTCAGCAACCCTGAGGCGCCGACATTTGAAAATGTTATTGAGGCATTGGCTTATTCAGGGGAACAGCTGGATGTGGTTTCGAATATTTTTTTCAATCTGAATTCTGCAGAAACAAGTGACGAAATTCAAAAGATCGCCCAGGAAGTTTCTCCGATTCTGACCGAATATTCTTCAAAGATTTCTCAAAACGAAGCTCTTTTCAGCAAGATCAAAAAAGTATACGACGAAAAAGAAAAATATAATCTGAATGAGGAGCAGAAAATGCTGCTGAATGAAACTTATAAAGGTTTTGTAAGAAGTGGTGCTCTTCTGAATGAGGAAGATAAAGAGAAGCTGCAGAAGATCAATATGGATCTTTCTTTAAAATCATTACAGTTCGGACAGAACGTTTTAGCCTCTACCAATTCTTATTTCAAACATATTACCAATAAAGAAGACCTGGCAGGAATTCCGGAAGCTATCCTTGAGCAATATGCTGAGGAAGCTAAAGAAAGAGAACTGGAAGGCTGGGTTGTTACATTACAGTATCCAAGCTATATTCCGTTTATGACCTATGCCGAAAACCGTGAGCTGAGAAAAGAACTTGCTCTGGCCAGCGGTAAAAAATCTTTTGACGGCGGAGAATTTGATAATCAGGAGCTTATCAAAGAACTTCTGCAATTAAAACAGCAGAAAGCAGAATTATTAGGCTATCAGAATTATGCAGACTATGTTCTGGAAGAAAGAATGGCAAAATCTCCGGCAAAAGTTTTTGATTTTTTAAATGAGCTTTTAACGAAAGCAAAGCCCTATGCAGATCAAGAGATTGAAGAGCTGAAATCTCTGGCTAAGGCTGACGGAATAGAGGAACTGCAGGGCTATGACCATACTTTCTATGCTGAAAAGCTAAGAAAACAGAAATATGATTTCAATGATGAAGAACTTAAGCCTTATTTTCCATTGGACCAGGTACAGGAAGCTGTTTTTGGGCTGGCAGGAAAACTTTTCGGACTTCATTTTGTGGAAAGAAATGATATTCCGAAATACCATGAGGATGTGAAAGTGTACGAAGTTTCCGAGGCTGGAAGCACAAATACGGAAGAGAAGTTCAAGGCTTTACTTTATGTAGATTATTTCCCAAGAAAAGGGAAAAGAGCCGGTGCATGGATGACCAGCTATAAAAATCAGTATAAAAAGGATGGCGAAAACTCCCGTCCGCATATTTCTATTGTCTGCAACTTCAGCAAGCCAACGAAAGATACCCCAAGCTTACTCACCTTCCAGGAAGTAACGACTTTATTCCATGAATTCGGGCATGCGCTTCACGGGATGCTGGCAGATACCCAATATCCGGGTCTTTCCGGAACTTCTGTGAAGTGGGATTTTGTAGAGCTGCCATCACAGTTTCTGGAAAATTTCTGCTACGAGCCTGAATTTTTAAAAACATTTGCCAAGCATTACAAAACAGGCGAAGTTCTTCCGGATGAAAAAATTGAAAAGATTGAACAGTCTAAAAATTTCATGGAAGGCTACCAAACCATGAGACAGCTTGGTTTTGGGCTTCTGGATATGAATTACCATACGAAAGTTGGAGAACTGGAAAGTGTGAGTGTGAAAGAATTTGAAGACAAATATACAAAAGCCACTTCGCTTTATCCTGTCAATCCGGAAACGGCTATGAGTCCTAGTTTTTCTCACATCTTCCAGGGTGGCTATTCTGCTGGATATTATTCTTACAAATGGGCTGAAGTTCTGGATGCGGATGCTTTCCAGTACTTTAAAGAAACCGGAATCTTCAATCCTGAAACAGCAGCAAAATACAAAATCCTTCTTTCTTCAGGGGGAACAAAAGATCCTATGGAACTATATAAAAGTTTCAGGGGAAGTGAGCCGAAGGTGGAGAGTTTGCTGAAGAGGGCATTCGGATAATCAATATTGTAACTAATTAATTTATAAAAAGAACAGTGAATAGCTGTTCTTTTTTGTTTAAACTTAAACTATTGAGTAAACAATAAGTTGTAATTTGCATCTCTATAAAAATGTACAACAGAATTTATATGACCCTACAGGAACAGATTGCAGAATACATCAACAGTCAGCCGGAATCCAAACGCAATGATATGCTGGAACTGCACCGCATCATTCTGGAAATAAATCCGACATGCCAGCTATGGTTTCTGGATGGGAAAAACGATGAAGGAAAAACGGTGGCCAACCCCAATATAGGTTACGGACTCTATACTATACAATATGCCGACGGAAAGACCAGAGAATTTTATCAAATCGGTCTCAGTGCAAATAAAACAGGAATCTCTGTTTATATCCTCAGCATCAGGGATAAGGATTATTTAGCGGAAACGTATGGAAAAACAATCGGCAAGGCAAGTGTGACCGGATATTGCATTAAATTCAAAGCCATGAAAGACATCAGCATTGAAATACTTAAATCTGCCATACGGGATGGGTTTGAGGCAAAATAATACCGTCTCAAAAGCTACGACAAAGGACAAACTGAAATTTCTTTACCTTCAGCATAGGTTTTTCCCCAATCACAAAGATTTTCCAAAATTGGAATTAGATCCTGGCCTTTATTCGTTAAAACATATTTAACTCCGGCAGGAACAGTCCCGGGAATTTCTTTCTTAACAATTACTGCATGGGTTTCCAGCTCTTTGAGCTGCCGCCCTAAGACCTGTTCAGAAATATTCGGCAACTCCTTTTTCAGCAAATGAAAGCGGTTGTTTCCCTGTGAAATGGAATACACAATTTGCGATTTCCAGCGGCCTCCAATCATAGCTATCGCCGAATTTAATTCACAAACCTGGAACAGAAACTGTTCATTGATCGCATTGGTAGAATTTTCTTTACGCATAACTCCTCGTTTAATAGCTCACAATTTTGTTCGTTATTGTCAACCACAAATTGCTGGCCGAAATTTGCAATAAAAATACGAAATATGAACAAAGCAATATTTATGATCATCGGACTATTAACCGCAATCTCATCAAAAGCACAGGAAAAATGGATTATAAAATCCAAATATGTAGCAGAATCCGATACTGTTCTGGTTTTTAAGCCAAAAGCATATAACAGAACGGAAAAATTCCCTTTGGTTTATCTTTTACATGGTTACAGTGAAAACTATAAACAATGGTCGCAAACTACAGATTTACAAAAAATGGCTGATCAATACGGTTTTATCATCGTTACCCCAGACGGTTTTACCTCTTATTACATGAACAGCCCGGTCAACAAAGGTTCGCAGTATGAAGATTTTTTCTTCAAAGAATTGGTTCCGAAAGTGCATCATTCTTTTAATATTGATGACAAAAATATTTTCATCAGTGGTTTGAGTATGGGTGGTTATGGAGCTTTACGGTATTTCATTTCACATCCTGGTTATTTTAATACAGCAGGTTCCACAAGCGGAGCCCTGGAAATTGATTATCCTAATTTCCAGAAAGTAAGCCAGCAATTTTGGCAGAACAACAGAATGCCGGCCGACTTAACAACAAAATTGGGAAATCCCAAAACTACAGATTGGAATCAGTTCAGTATATCAACCCTTTTGAAACAGCATCCGGATTTTAAGAAAGCATTTATCTTTGACTGCGGAACAGAAGATATTTTATATTCAAATTCTGTCAGTCTGAAAAAACAAACTGAAAGCCTGAACATTCCTGCAACTTTTATCAGCCAGCCGGGCGACCATAATACGGAGTACTGGAGTAAGTCTATTGAGCATCATTTTGTGTATTTTAAACAGCATTTGATAAAATAGTGAATCAAAAGCGGCTGAAAAATCACTTAAAATCTATAGATTTAAAAATAAAAGTTAATTAGATTCTTTCTCCGGTACGTTTATGAATTCACCATTTTCAATCACAATCCGGTTGCCCCATTCTGTAATTGCTTCTAAAACAGGAATAAACGTTTTTCCAAGATCAGTAAGGCTGTACACTACTTTGATGGGAGGTTTTTTACCAAAAACTTTCCTTGACACCAACCCGTCCTTTTCTAATTGCTTCAACTGTAAGCTCAACGTCATCTCGGTAACCGTTGCCAGCTCTTTACGAAGTTCGCTGTATCTTTTAGCCTCGTTTTTTAAATGGTAAAGTATAACTGCTTTCCATTTTCCGCCTACCAAATCCATGGTAAGACTTACGGTACAGGGATATGTTTTCCCTTTCAATTTCACGTGATCACCAATACATTCTGTTTTCATTTCAATTGTATTTAACCTATCTGTTTAGATAGTTATTGCATATTCATTGTACTAAAAATAATTTTGTAACTCAATTAATTATAGTATAAATTTAGAAAAAATGAAAATACTTATTATTCTTGCTCATCCTGAAGAAAAAAGTTTCAATGCAGCCATGTTTAACACCGCCATCAGCACTTTGGAAAAGGAAGGCCACGAAGTCAAAACGACTAACTTATACCAGGAGAACTATCAGCCTGTAAGCGGAAAAGGAAATTTCACCCGATTAAAAAATGCAGATTATTTCAAACAGCAGGACGAAGAAGTATTTGCCTTACAACAGTCTACATTCATGCCGGATATTGTATCGGAACAAGAAAAGATTGAATGGTGTGAAATGATGATCTGGCAGTTTCCATTGTACTGGTTTTCTGTTCCTGCCATCTTAAAAGGCTGGATCGACAAGGTTTTTACCATGGGGAAATTTTATGACAACGGAAAAATTTTTGAAAATGGATTTTCAGCAGGGAAAAAAGCCATGCTCTCTGTGACGACCGGCGGTCCTGAAAAAAATTATGTGGATGACAGATACGGAAATATCAATTCAATCTTATTTCCAATACATCGCGGAATTCTCGAATTTCTTGGCTTTTCAGTTGTACAGCCGGAAGTGGTTTATTCTGTTGAACGGCTTTCTGAAGAGGAAAGAAACAGGGTATTAGATAACTGGTCAAAAAGGTTAATCAATATTGAGAGTGAAATCACAAGGGACTAAGGAGCAAACCGGATTGAAGTAGTACATTTGTATTTGCGATATAACCTACCCTAAAACCATTCAGGAAATTGAAAAATATACTAAGCTTAATAATCCTATTTTTAACCTGTATCCATTTATATTCTCAAAATACATATGTCTTTTTTGGCTCATTTAACCGGGATAAAACAACCGAAGGATTATATGTTTATAAGCTGGATACTATTAGGGGGAGATTATCCAAAGTAACTTCCGTAAAAGGAATTTTGAACCCCTCATTTCTGACTGTATCTCCAAACGGTCAATACATTTTTGCCTGTACGGAAAGTAAAACGCCCAATGCAGGAAGTGTCAGCAGTTTTAAGTTCAACCCCAAAGATGAAACGCTTACTTTTATAAACAGCCAGAAAAGCGGCGGTGAAAATCCGGTTTATGCAACTGTTCATAAAAATGGTAAATGGTTGGTTAATGCCAATTACACCGAAGGCAGCGTTTCTGTATATCCATTGTCTGAAGACGGAACGATACATGCATATGTACAGAATTTTCAGTTTTCAGAGGGAAGCATCAATAAGGAAAGACAGGACAGATCGCATATCCACGCAGCTGTTTTTTCTCCGGATTTCAAACAGCTGTTTTTACCAGATCTCGGTGCTGATAAAATCAGGTCTTATAAGTTTGACACTGATAAAACAGAACCTTTGCAACCGGCCAGGCAACCGTACATACAATCCGCATCAGGAAGCGGGCCAAGGCATTTTACTTTTCATCCTAACGGAAAATTTGCCTATTGTATCAATGAGTTATCCGGAACTGTCAATGCCTACCGGTATGAAAACTCTGGTATGGAAAGTATTCAGAAAATCAATACACATACTGACCAATACAAAGAAGAGTTTGAAAGTTCTGATATTCACATTTCTCCGGATGGTAAATTTCTTTACGCTTCCAACCGTGGGTACGAAAATAATATCGCCATTTTTTCAATCCTTGAAGACGGGACGCTAAAAAATATTGGTTATCAGCCGACTTTTGGGAAACAGTTAAGAGTTTTTGACATGGATGAGACCGGAAAGTTTTTAATTGTAACCAATGCAGCCACCGGAAATGTTTTTGTATTCAGGCGGAACCCTGAAACAGGTTTATTAAAAAAAGCAGGAAGAAGAACAAAAATTCATGGGGTTTCCAGCGTGAAAATCAGAAAATATTAATCAAATAAAGATTCCCCGAATTTACTGATTTTGATTCTGTTTTATTCAGGTTCATTATTAACGGTCTAGTAACAAATAGGCTTGCATTCATACTTATCTTTAGGGTTGTCGGAAAATCAAATAATCCAATAAAAATATCATCAAAACTTAAAATCATGTTACTAGCCATCTTACTTCCTTTTCTTTCCTTTATGGTTCGTGGAAAAATTCTTACCGGGATCATCTGTCTGATTTTGCAAATTACCCTCATTGGCTGGCTTCCTGCTGCCATCTGGGCTGCTTTATCCCTAAACAGTGCAAGAGCAGAACGGCGCAATGAAAAACTGATTCGCGCGATCAAGCAAAATCAAAGATAATAGATGAGCCCCGTACTTTTCAGATTATCTTCTTTTAGGAAGTATATGTTCCGGAACTTTTAAAATCGACAATAAAACGATAAAAAGACAAATAATATTCACCCCCAAAGCGATAGAGAAAGCACTACGATAATGCTGTGATGAAGGCTTTGCTCCTAGAAAATAGTAAAAGATACTTCCTACTATAATAATTCCGACTATTGCAGCCGCCTGCTGAAAAGTGTTATAAACTCCCGAAGCATTTCCGGCAAGCGTTTGCGGCAATCCGGACAGAGCGATATTAGCCAATGAAGGAATAACGGATCCAACCCCTAAACCATGAAAAAACAGCAGCAGACAGAGCATAAAAAAAGATACTTCTGCATCAAATAAAAAGATCTGCAGAAGAAGAACTGCTATAATCAACCCCAACCCGCTAATTAAGAATGTTTTGCCGTACCTTAAAATAAGCTTTGCAGAAAACAGCGAAGCAAGGATAAAACCAAGGCCCTGGAAAACAATAATTTCTCCTGAAGCCATTGACCCGATCTGCAACCCATCCTGAAAAAACAACGACAGGATATAGAAATAAGAATCCAGCATTATAAAGAAAAAAGAAACGGCCAGTATCCCCAGATTGAAATTTTTATAGCTGAATAAACTGAAATTCATCAGATAAGTTTTGCCTTGCCTTAACCTCATCCTTTGATTTTTAATAAAATAAATTAATATGAGGATTGAAGCCAACACCATTATTATACTTTTAACCTGTATTCCCTGATGTTCGGACATGGTAAGCGAATAAGTAAAGCAGAAGAGCCCTGCAGCCAATATTATTACACCAACAAAATCAAAAGTATTTTTTCCTGCTGAAATTCTAGATTCCTGTAATATTTTCTGACTGAAAAACAGGGCGAGAATACATACCGGAATATTGATAAGAAAAATAAGCCTCCAGGATTCCTGCATCACAGTCATTGATGAAAAATAGCCACCCAGAAACTGCCCCAGAACAGTTCCCGCACCAATCGTGATTCCGTACCAGCTCATCGCTCTTGTTCTTTCTTCATGCCCGGTAAACAGGATTTGTATCATCGATAATACCTGCGGAGACATCAATGCTGCACTGATTCCCTGAATACAACGCGAGATCACAAGAATCACGGCACCCGACGAAATCCCACACGCAACAGAGCTCAACATAAAAAACAGCAAACCTATCATAAAGATCTTTTTCCTTCCATACAAGTCCCCAAGCCTTCCCCCTGTAATGAGAAATGAAGCAAAACCGATCAGATAGGACGCAATTATCAGCTGCATTTCTCCATTGGATGTATGAAGATCACGCTGAATTGACGGTATGGAAACATTAATGATGAAAATATCCATGATCGTTAGCAACTGACCGGATAATATAACCATCATTTTCAAATATTTAGTATTCATTTTTATATAGATATATCTATTTTTTAATAAGTAAAAAAATTAAGGTAGCTGAGCCTTAACCATTTTTTGGATCTGGTCAAAAGAGTCTGAATTTTTATTGATCGTGGAATTTACTACTGCTCCTTCTATCAGCAGGAAAATATTTTCAGTAAGCAGATCAGCATCCATGTTTTTTTTATTGCCCACATAGTCACTTACCAGCTTTCTGATCAATTCTTTCTGTTTCAGTTTGTGTTGCCTGACAAAATCAGAAACTGCCGGGCTGCTGTCTCCTACTTCCGAAACAATTTTGATGAAATGACAGCCTGCGAATTTTGATGATAACTGTAATTTTTTACGGTAATCAATCAACAAAAATATTTTTTCTTTCGGCTCAGAGACTTTTGCAGCATGTTCTTCAAACCCTTTGAACCATTCAACTTCTTCTCTGGTAAGGTAAGCCTGAAGAAGATCATTTTTGGAGGAAAAATGATTATACAGTGAACCTATTGCAATATCAGCTTCGGCAATAATCTGGTTGATTCCGGTTGAATTAAAACCCTGTCTGTAAAAAAGATCTGAGGCCACCCTGATAATCCTTTCCTGTACTTTCTCCTTTTTCATCTGAAAAATTTTTACAAATCTACATAAAAAATAGATAAGTCTATCTATTTTACTTTGCATGTGTGTAAAAAATGAATGATGTTAAAACTAGAATATTGATAAAGCAATGATTGAGATACTTTTATCAAAAAACACCAAAAATATGGATATCCTACAGCAGAATTTAAGGATTACGAAGGAAGTAAAAGATAATTTTATAAAAACATAAATATGATTAATAATTTACTGCATAATATTTTTAGTTTAAATCACTACATATTTCGTATCTTTAGTTACCACTTTACAAAAAGATCATGTGGTACAAAGCAATGGCAGAAGAACTTTATTTCATCAAAACGAATCCGAATATTGCTAAAATCAATTTGTACAATAAACTTTGCCGTGAAGAAGAAAATATCATAAACTTTCTTCAGGCCGATCCCAAAGTAAGTCTTGAGATCATCAAAAATAAAGTAAAAGACTCGGTAGAAAATCTCTCGAAAGAGGAGCTTTCAAGCATTTTTAAGTGGTTCAGCAGTATTTATCCGGCTGACCGTGAAGAGGCTAAAACCCAGCTTTTCATCCATGGACTTGATCTTTTTTATGAAATTCCGAAAGAGCAGAATGTAAAAACTTTCCAGGAGATGCTTTCAGCATATGAAAATTACTCTAAAAAGAAACTGGATTTTATGGTAGACGCTCAAAATTTCAACCAGTTTCTTCTCTACGGATTGTTTTTCACAGACATCTCCTTAAAAGAAAAAGGGAACTCCACCACTCTTTCTCATTATTTGAAGACAGATTATCCTTCATTATACGCCCTTGCGGAAGATCATTTCCGGACAAAGGGTTCTGCTGAGAATAATGATCTTGCTTTGCAGAACTACTTTGGAGAACTGTATGATCTGACTAAGTTTTATAAAGGATCAATTATTCAGCTTCACACCTTATAAATCCTTCTTGCCATTTAAAGTATTACTACAAAATTTAGAAATACTGCCAGATTCAAATCAGGGCAATTGTTCGAATTTTGAAATATGATTTAAACTCTCTTATATTTGGGCCATGAAAACCAAGGATAAAATCTTGTCAAAAGCGATGGAGCTGTTTAATGAAAAAGGCTATAACAATATCACAACAAGGCATATTGCAGCCGGCCTGAACATCAGTGCGGGAAATCTGCATTACCATTTTAAACATTCAGAGGATATTATCAAAATCCTTTTTTCCGAGCTGGTTATTAAAATGGACATTTTATTCAATGATTTACAGACTATAGAACATAAAACACTGGAGGATCTCTATCATTTTACTTTTTCAATGTATGAAATCTTTTATTCTTTCCGGTTTATTTTCATGAATTTCTTTGATATTTTAAATCATATCCCAGCCATACAGTCACAGTATGAATCTATTAACATTACCAGAAAGAAAGAATTTCAGATGATTTTTAAAGGTTTTCAGAAAAATAATATTTTTAGAGATGATATTCCTGATTTTATCATGAGAGGCCTTACTACCCAAATATTCATCATCGCAGATAACTGGATTACCCATAACAACCTTTCCTTTAAACTGGGCAAGGAAGAAGCTATAAAACATTACGTATTGATCCAGATGAACCTGTTTTATTCGCTGCTTACCGAAGAGCAGCAGAAACTTTACGAAGAAAAATATATATTCGGGGCATGAGCAGCAGAAAAGGCAACACAAGGGACCTGACAGAAATGCGTGCGCTTTTGATATTGAATCGGATGACCGATTCCGGAAGATTTTTCGATGATCTGCTTGAGCAGGTCCTGTGAGAGGAATTGGATACTACGGAAGTCTGGCTCAAAAATGGATCTTATAAATAACTTATGAACACGACTATCACTTACAGAAAAGCCTCAGAAAATGACATCGATTATCTTCTTGATCTGAGAACGAAAACCATGAATCCGCACTACGCTGATTCCAATCTTCCAACGGATAAGGAAACAACACTTCAGAGAATCCTGTATCAATTCGATAAAGCCCATATTATCCTTTTAAACAATGAGCCTGCCGGATTACTCAAAATCAGCAGAGCTGAAGACAAAACAGAGGTTCTGCAGCTTCAGATAGATCCCAAACAACAGGGGAAAGGATTAGGAAAGACGATTTTAACAGGTATTCTGAAGGAAGCTTCAGCAGAAGGAAAAACAGTTTCATTAAGTGTCTTAAAGACCAATAAAGCCCAAAATTTATACAAGAGCTTAGGCTTTAGGATAGTGAATGAAGATGATTATTCTTTTTTTATGGAATTTCAAGTTGGCTTCGAGAACCTCAGCCAACTTTAGAGAATACTTACTTCATGACATCAGTCTATCATTAATGACGAAGCTCACCGACTACAAAATCATTAATGAAAAACATTCTGGGAGCTGAGTCGAAGCCCCCTACCAACTCAAATTCTTTTACCACAAAGTCACAAAAGCTTAACATTTAAGTTATTTTTAAATCTAAAACTATCTAGAGAAAGTACACTTAAGTTTCTAAAAAATCTGGTAGATTTTTATGACTGATTAGCCAAAGTAACAAATATCAGCCTCCCGCCTTCTTCGGCAGACAAAAGTACTTTCTTTCCATTCGTCAATTCAACCATAGAACCGGGCGAAATCTCTTTCTGCTCCGTAACATCTTTCATGGAGGTCAGGCTCTGATTGACCAGTACCCATCTTCCTTCATGAAAAGTGAAATACCCTACAGGCATTTTATCCTGCATCGTAAGGTTTTCATTTCTGATCACCTTTCTGGAAACATGCCATTTGAATAAATACTGGTTGTTATATACCATCAGTCTGTGATTTTCAGGTTTCCATACCTCATCATCAAATTTAAAATACAGGTCCAGTACAGGAAGCGTACCGCGGTGTTGGGTACCGCAGAAAGGACATTTCGGATTGCTGCTGTTATCAAAGACATACCATTTTTCAGTACATTCCGGATTGTGGCAGGGCTGGATCAGATCAGCAGTCTTTAACAGTGCAGTTTCCCATTCATTGGCTGTAGGACGCCTGATCGGGTCATGAAGCCCATCTATAAATGCTTTTTTAAACAGTTCGGAAAGATAAGGTCCCGCTGCTGTAAATGGAATTTTTTGAGGATCGCCCCAGAATGCGTCCCATTTTCTGAGATGATCAGCTTTTACTTGGTTGGACGGATCTGTGGGATGTTCTACGAACAGTGCTTGTTCACCCATAGAAATAATTTCATCTTTTTCAGAATCCAAATCCCATATTTTTCCTCCTCTCAAAGGATGCCTCCGGAAAAGATACATATAGATGAGCACTGCCAGTGCATGAAGGTCGGTTTTCTGATTAGGCAGATGCCTGCCGGGATCCTGCATGCTGAGATGCTTGGTCTTTAAAACTTCGGGCGCAATAAAATCCGCGGTCCCGATAACTTCCGGCGGGAAAAGTTTCGGAACTACCAATCCGTCTATATCAATAATACAGGCGGATTTCGTGACCGGATCTATCAGAATGTTATTATACGAAAGATCCGAGTGTGCCAGTCCCATCTGATGAAGCTTTTTCACTCCTCTGCTGATATTGATGGTAATCTGGAAATAACTCAGCCAGTCTCCGAGCTCCGAATGATCCAGCCTCAGCGGATACTGCTGATTCCTGAACATGGGAGCAGTGAACCATTTTCCGACTTTATCCTGTCCCTGAATATTATCTGATCCGACATATCCTTTCGCAAAGAAGAATTTTTTATGGTAAACAGGAACTACAATTCCCGTCAGTTTATCTTTTTCTACAATATCATACGGCCATCTGAATATTTCGTTCAGAAAGTAATCCGCTGAATTTCCGTTCTGTATATTCCCAAGATAAGTGGAAACAATCCTCATAATACGTTCTTTCTGCCCTGCATCCAGAGGGTTCCGGTAAAAAGCTACGACATATTCTCTTTCCGGCGAAAAATAAACATCTTTCACTCCGCCACGGACAGGACTTTCATCAACATATTCATAGGATTTTGCTGTATCCAGAATAGAAACAACTTTAACAGTGTTTTTCATATTTAATAAATTATGGCCAGTGTTCTGTCGTCATGATTTCCCCGGCTCCAGAAATCGGTCCATGCCAGAAGCTGCTGATCAATGTCTGCATCACTGACAAAGTCTACTTTTGTGCAGTCATCGTTATTTCCTTCAAGGTCATTAAAAAATGCTTTCCAGCTTTTTATATCTTCAAGCCTGCTTTCTGTCATGAATTTAGGATCATAAATACCATCGGTCATCAGTACGAGATAGGAAAAATCATCCACACAGGTTATTCCAAATCTTGAAGCCATGTCATCACCGAAGATTTCTTTCATTGTGATAAACCGGGTACCGCCACCAAATTCTCCCACATCCATCCGGTTCAGAAGCTTTACTTCAGAAAAATCGGGACTGATCAGGTTGATGGGACAGTCTCCCACTCCAAAAGTGAGAATGATATAACCGAAATCAAACTTTTTAACCAATGCAAAGATCAGTGTTGTATGAAGGTCTTTTATAGAAAATGAATTCTCTGTGGCTGTTTTGTCCAAAATATTATACACGTTCAGAATTCCTTTATACAGAGTTTTTATAACATTTCCTTCAGCTTCCGACTGTATTTCTTTTGATGATTCAGAGATGGCACTGTTAACAATTTCAATATTTTTTTCGATTTCAGTTAAAATTTCTTCTGAATTGAAAAAACTGTTCACCGAAGATGTAGCCAGCCTGGAACCTTCTCTTGCCATTACCGCAGAACCGGCACCATCCGCAACTGAAACAATGCTCCAGCCTCCGGGAAACTCGTTCACAGCAAAATCATCATCCCTGAATTTTCCTTCATGGGCATGAGAGCGTCCTCTTTTAGAGACAACAGCAATTTTTTTGTTTAAAAACGGTCCTTTGTAAGAAGCCTCATCAGGTTTATAGAAAACAGTATTTTTATCAGCAGGAATATTTTTCCAAAGATCTTTCGGATCAGCATTAACAAACAAATGCACCTTTTTAATCTCGATACTGCTTTCATCATGAGTATGATAGAACTCAAGATCAAAATCATGGACGCTGTTCACATCAGGAATTCCGGATATTTTATTATTTTCAAACGTAAGTCCCGTTTCCTGAAGGTTGGTGATATTTTTGATCCTGATATTCGGAAATTCATCCATTTCAAAACGGTATTCATAAAATCGCTTTGAACTGGCATTTTTAAGCACCAGATGGGCTTCTTTGAATTCTTCTTTTTCCCTGTAAATAACAGATTTCTCCATGGTCTTATGTTTGATCGGAAATAGTTTATCCCAATGTTCTGTTAATATCAAATCCTTCACTGGAAAATCCATAATAATCCGAAGTTCCGCACCACGGACATTTATTGTATCCTTCTCCTTTCAGACAGTGAATTCCGCCACATGAACAGGTTGCCAGTGCAACGGGATTGGCACAATGAGGACATGATGTACCTCCCTGAAGTTCTTCTATGGAAATTTTAAGGTTATTTTTCTGGGAAGATGACAGCCTCAAATATGCTTTTTCATCAATTTTATAGGCTCCGTCCAGCCTGTAATATCTTGTAGACATTCCGGGTATGCTTGATTCGGCAAATGTTTTTTTAAACTTCATCAAATACAGTTTCTCCGTTTCTGAGCATTTTCCGTTTAAAACAACAAAGTTATTGTCCGGAAACTTCTGCTCCAGCTCTGGATCTACTTTTTCAAGGATAATGGAATCGATCTTGGAAAGGTTAATTCCTTCTTTATTGGCTTCGGTAACACTCTGACTGGTCGTTTTGATGGAATCTGTCACCCATTTGAAAAATTCTTTATAGGAATTCTCATCAGAATTATTGAACAGTAAAACATTGTCTGATAAAGTTCCGAGCAGCTTATAATTCGTATTTTCGCCGATAGATACAGCTATGGTATTGGATTTTCCGTGGTATTTGTTGTTCCATCTTTCGATAGCTTTTGTAGCATCATCGGTAGGAACACCGTCTGTAAAAAGAAAAACGAGAGGCTTCCAGTCGCCTTTTCTTTCGTAGGTGGTTTTCACAATATCCCTGTCTATACAGTCCATCACTTTAATCAAACCCTGAGACAGCGACGTACCGCTTCCAATCGGGATCTTTGGCGGATAAAAACTGATGATGTCCTGCAATGGCGTAATAACTTCAGCCTCTCCGGCAAAGCCTATAATGGAAATATAGACCGTTTCCAGTGAATACGGATCTTTCTTTAATTCTCTGATGATATTGGCAATACCTTCCTGTACCTGCTCAATAGGTTCTCCAACCATAGATTCGGAGACATCGACTAAAAAATAAATGGGCAGTCTTCTCATGATTATAAAGACAAATAATTAGATGATAATATTAAGCTCGGAAGGCGGCGGAGGCAGCGGTGTGTTTTCTCCGGTTCCCTGTGATTTCCCTCCCATGGTGATTGAAGAACTTACCCATCTGAAAAATGAGGAAAGTGTAATCGCATCGGTGGTGTCCAGTTTTACTACATGATCTGTAAGCTCCTTCAGAAACTGCTCATCCGCTTTCGGACCTGCAGCGCAGCCTACAATAGCCCCGAATTCCAGATCTCTGATCACAGGAATCATCTGTCTGTATTTCTGGATATCAGATGGTTTTCCGTCCGTAAATATAAACAGCAGCGGCCTCCAGTCTTCTTTTTCATCCGGAGATCCTTTGACCAGCTCTTTTTTCACCAGATCCGAAACCATCTCCAGCGCTGCACCGGTATGGGTAGGTCCGCTGTCCGGACAGGTAATCTCCATTGGATAAAAACTGGCAAGATCGGTCAGAGGAATGATATTTTTAACTTCACGGTCAAAAGTGATCACACTCAGATGAAGGCTGTCCATTGCCTGCGGATCTGCGCGAAGCATGCTTATCAGCCCGTTAAATCCATTATTCAGTGCCTGGATAGGTTCTCCGTTCATAGATCCGGAAGTATCCAGTAAAAAGTATGCTAATAATCTCCTGCTCATGGTAAGACAATATTAATTCTGAAGCCGGCAGCGGAAGTTGAAAACTTCCCTGCCGGCTTGTAAGTTGATAAAAATTCAGGTTTAATTGCTGTAGGCGTATTGCTTCAGAATCTCAATAAAGTTATCCGTCTGATGAGGTTCTCCAATGGCGCGGAACTTCCAGTCGCCATTGTGACGGTATGCTTCGGCAAAAACCATGGCACATTTTCCGTTCATGCTTGCATCTCCTGAAAGGCTGTATTTTGTAATTTCTTTACCTTTGGCGTCTACGGCTCTGATAAAGGCATTCTCGATCATTCCGAAATGTTGGTTATTCTGTTTTCCCTGGTAAATGGTCACCAGGAATAATATTTTCTGATAAGTCTCGTCCAATTGATCCAGTTTAACGATGATCTGCTCATCGTCCCCGTCTCCGGCACCGGTTCTGTTGTCTCCCGTAAGCCATATATTGCCGCTTGGATGCTGCATAGAATTAAAGAAAACCACATCCCCCTGATACAAGGCGATCTGCCTGCCTTCATTGGTCTGTACTGTTTTTCCCAGATTGGCTACTTTACCGTTTCCGTCTAAAAGAAAAGCTACTGCATCAAGATCATATTCTGCTTCTTTACTGAACAGCTTTCCAAAGAAGCCACCCTGCTTTCTTACATCCCATCCCAAACCGATCGTTACTTTTGAAAGGTCGTAAACACTTTCTCCACGGTCATTTTTTCTTAAATCAATCGTCTGACCTTTCTGTAAATTAATTGCCATAGTTATCGTTTTTTTGTATTTGAAATATAATTATTTAATGATCTGTCCTTTGTAATATTTCTCAAGGAAAAAAGCCAGGTCTGCTCTGTATCCTATTCCTGAGGCCTCAAATTTCCAGCTTCCGTTTCTTTTGTACAGTCGCCCGAATTCTACTCCGGTTTCAATAGAGAAATCCTCATCCAGCTCATATTTTGCGATCTCCTGATTGGTACTGTTATCCACAATTCTGATGTATGAATTTCTTACCTGCCCGAAGTTCTGCTTTCTTCTTTCGAAGTCTTCAATGGTTACCACGAAAAGAATTTCTTCAGCTTTCGGATCTACTTTTTCAAGATCTACAATGATTGCTTCATCGTCGTCACCATCACTGTTTTTGCCACTCGGATCATCTCCTGTATGAGTCAGCGCACCATCGGGAGACTGCAGGTTATTATAAAAAACAAAACATTCTTCATTTATCAATTTTCTGTCGGAATCAATCATGATGGCAGAGGCATCCAGGTCAAAATCAAAACCTGTTCCTTCATTCGGGTCCCAGCCCAGTCCTATCGTCATTTTTGTAAGTCCTATCTCGATCTTCTGTCCTTTCTGTAAATTAATTGCCATAGTGTTTTAGATTATTAATTATTTTTTTGTTTAAGATAAATGTGATTTGTGGATTGACCAAATTTATTGATAAAAAAATGAATGGCATGCGGTAATGTTCCATTTTAATAGGGTTTTAACATAAAAAAAGTCCAATTAAAAAATTGGACCTGTATTATTAAAAGTTATTGTTGAACTTAGTTTTCAAATTCTTTATCAGAAACTGCTTTTTCTCTTGCTTTAGCCAGCATAGGAATAGAAATCAAGCCCATTACCAACATGATTGTGATCTGCAACGGAAGAGAAATGAATGAATAAGTCAATCCCATTTCGCCACCCAATTCTGCACTTTTCCCTACTGAGATAAACAATGCCATAAATCCATACTTCATAGCCAGATTAAATGCTCCAATCCCACCGCTGGCAGGAACGATCATTCCCAAAGTACCGACAACAATGATGAAAAAGCCGTCAGCAACAGTAAAATCAGAAGTTTCAGGAAGTGCAAAACACACAAGGTAAGCTGCAAAGTAATAACAAACCCATATTCCTATTGTATAAAGGATAAATTTTCCTTTTTCTTTTAGTTTAAATATTGTTGCTAATCCTTCGAAAATTCCGTCAATAAAATTAACAATCTTTCCCAAAAAAGGAACGTTTGCAAGTCTCTTTCTAAATACAAAAAACAGAACCATTCCCACTGCAAGTATCATGAGAATAATCAGAATCTTATTGGGAATCTTAATATCTGAACTTTTATAAAAAGACAGAATAGCATCATATTTAAAAAGCAATGTCAGCCCCAGAAATCCCAACATACAGATTAGGTCCACTACCCTTTCCAGAATAATTGTTCCGAAAGATTTATCCACCGGAACTTTTTCCACACCATATAATGCTGTAGCTCTTGCTACTTCACCGCTTCTCGGAATAGTAAGATTCATTAGATATCCGAAAGATATGGACCAAAGTGAATTTGAATTGGAAATTTTATGTCCCATCGGTTCCAGCATCAGATTCCAGCGTACCGCCCTGAACCAGTAAGCCAGTATACCGAAAACGGAAGCAAACAGGACCCAAAGATAGTTAGCTTTTGCCAGAGATGCCTTAATTACTTTAAAATCAAGACCTTTTAAGGCCAGCCATAAAAAAAAGCCTGCAAAAGCAAGCGATATTACTATTGTGAGTATAGATTTTAAAGGATTTTTTGATTTTTTCTCCATGGATCAGGTCAGAAGATTTGTTTTTTCATCCGGGAAAACGATTTTCGGCTGGAAAACTTTTGCTTCTTCAGGCGTCATCTGTGCATAGGCAATGATGATAATGATATCGTCTCTCTGTACCTTTCTTGCAGCAGGCCCGTTTAAGCATACTTCTCCGGATTTTCTTTTCCCTTTGATAACGTAGGTGTCAAAACGTTCCCCATTATTCACATTGACGATATAGACTCTTTCTCCCACTACCAAACCGGCAGCTTCTATAAGATCTTCGTCGATCGTTATACTCCCTATATAATTAAGGTCTGAGGCCGTAACCCGTACCCTATGGATCTTAGACTTGAAAACTTCTATTAACATTCTGCAAATTTATTAATAAAAATTAATAAATCGGGCTTTTGAAATCATTTTAAAACTCCCACAGGCCCAGGTATTTAATTTTATATTACACAAGCTTTCAGGCCATTATTTATAAAATCAACAAACATATCGGTAAAAATATTAATACTTTATACGTAATTTAGGATTTAATAAATACAGAAAATAATATTAATTTTTTGCTAAAGTCAATACTCATAAGCATTTGGCATGATTTTAGTGAGCGGTAACGTAGATTTTACGTGAAAAGTGAAATTATCATATTTTAACTGTTTTCATCAAAAAGCAAAAAAATTTTATAACTTTTAATAAAATAATTGCACAATTAGAAAATAGTATTATATTTGCTATAATTACGAACTAACTTAATATTAAAAATTATGAACAAGTCTGAATTAATCGACGCAATCGCAAAAGATGCAGGAATCACTAAAGTTGCAGCTAAAGCTGCTTTAGAATCATTCATTGGTAACGTAACTACTACTCTAAAGAAAAAAGACGGAAAAGTTTCTTTAGTAGGATTCGGTACTTTCTCAGTAGCTGAGAGAGCTGCTAGACAAGGGATCAACCCTGCAACTAAAAAACCAATTAAAATTGCTGCTAAAAAAGTTGCTAAATTCAAAGCAGGAGCTGATTTATCCAATGCAGTTTCTGGTGCTAAGAAAAAATAATCATTCAGATTAAAAAATTCAAAGGCTGTTTCCTAAGGAGCAGCCTTTTTTTATGGATATAAATGACTGTAAGCAGTCATCACAGGAAAAACAGTAATTCTGATACTTTAATTTTGGCTAAAGCCGTTTCATGTGTATAAAATTGAAAGCGGGCTAAAGCCCGCTCCTATTAATTTTAAATGATATTTTTCAAAATTAAAGAGATCAGGAATGTTCTTTGAATAAAAGACTATCAAATTCTGATAAATCTATCAAAACTCCCATCTTCCGGCATCCACTCTCTAACTTCTAATCTCTAATTTCCAGCTTCTAATTCCTATGGTGCCAATCTAGAAATCTTCCAGTCCAGATCTTCCAGCTGATAAATAATTCTGTCGTGAAGGCGGTTGGGTCTTCCCTGCCAGAATTCAATTTCGTAAGGTTTTGCTATATATCCGCCCCAGTTGGCAGGTCTTGGAACCTCACTGGTTTCGTATTCTTTTTCCAGCTCTTTTAATTTTTCTTCCAGAAATTCCCTGTTCGGAATCGCCTGACTCTGGGGTGAAACGACCGCTCCAAGCTGACTTCCTTTGGGCCTTGAATGGAAATATCCGTCACTCAGGTTTTCTGCAATTCTTTCAAGGTCTGCTTTAATAATGATTTGTCTTTCGAGATTAGGCCAGAAAAAACTGAGACATGCCTTATGGCTGTTTTCTATTGCTTTCCCTTTTCTGCTGTTATAATTGGTATAGAAAATGAATCCTTCATAAGTATATTCCTTGAGCAACACCATTCTGGTTCTCGGGCAGCCATCTTCTTCTACTGTAGAAACAGCCATGGCATTGGCTTCTGAAACTGCCGGGCTATTGCTGGCGTCGAGAAACCAGTCCCGGAACTGTTCAATGGGATTTTGTTTTATCTCACTTTCAATAAGTTGGGATTTCTCATACACTTTTCTTTTGTCGTGCAGGTTTTCCATAAATATTTTTTATTAAATTTGAGTATGAATTACTCATACAAAGGTAAAATATTAATTTCCACACCTGACATCTCCGGCGATATTTTTTCGAGATCGGTAGTGCTGATCGTTGAGCATAACGAAAGCGGGGCATTTGGTTTGATATTGAACAAAAAAAACAGCCAGATGAGTAGTAAGTTCAAAAACTTTTTTGATTTCAAAATAGAGGTATATGACGGCGGTCCTGTGGAAAACGACAAAGTCTTTTTTATCGTTAAGGAAAAGAAGGTTACCGAGATGTATTCTGAGATCAGCAAGGGGTTTTATATTACGGAAGACATTGAAAGCATTATCAGTGCTGTTCTTAATAAGGAATTAAGCATCCATGACGTGAAAATTTTCTCAGGATACTCAGGATGGTCTGCCGGGCAGCTTGATGAGGAGGTACAGAGGAGGATGTGGACCGTGGTAGATATTTATAATTTAGACTATACACTTCCTAATGACCAGACTCTGTGGAAGTCAATTATGCAGAATCTGGGCGGAGAATATCTGCTGTGGGCCAATTCCCCTGAAGACATCTCTCTTAACTAACTGATATTCTATTTCATACACTTTAAAACATTAACAAACTTTTAAGATTATGTTAACCAATTTTAAAGAAAGAATTCACGTTATTTGAAAAAAAAATTCACAGACATGAAAGGAATCAAATTACTTGCTTTATCAGCCTTTTCTGCTTCATTTTTATCATTTACCCCTATCAATAAAAAATATATCGTTATAGATGCCGGACACGGTGGAAATGATACAGGAACAGTCTATGAGGGATTCTCAGAGAAAGAGATTACCATAAATATTGCCAAAGAGATTAAAAAACTGAATGAAAATCAGGATCAGTATGAAGTAGTATTAACCAGGGATTCTGATACCTATCCTACTCTTCAGGAGAGAACTGATATGATCAACAAGCTGAACCCCGAAATGGTTATTTCTCTTCATATGAATAACAGCCCTCACAAAGAAACTACGAAACAAGGGACTGAAGTGTATATTCAGAATACTGACGGTTCAAAAAAACTTGCTGAAAAAATTTCCAAGAAATTTAATGTCGCTAAAATCGAGGAACGTAACCTCCATATGCTGAGGGAGACGAAAGCTCCTGCGGTATTGGTAGAACTTGGCTTTATTAATAATACTAAAGACAGAGAATATGTTACCAGCGAAGCAGGCCAAAAGGAAATCGCTCAAAAATTCACAGAGATCATCCGTGAATATTAAATAGAAACAATTTCTGATGTATTCAGAATAAAACCCGGTAAAGGACTTGGGTACTTTGTTGTTTACCGGGTTTGTCAATTTTAAAAACTATTCTTCCAGCTTTCCACCATTTCTATAAAACGGGAGCTCTCAAAAGTCTTATTTCTTATTTTACCTACAGAAAATATGCCTTTCTCATCAGAGATCATTAAAATCTCTTCTGCCTTTTGCGATTCAAAAGCTATTATCTCATGCTCCTGAACGTCTGCAAGGCTGTTTTTGTGTAAGAAAGTCACAAAATTTTCCATCAAAGGTGAGATGTATGCACCTTCGGACTGCTTAGGAACTTTGATCACATTTCCTTCTAAAAATAATAAATTTCCGGAAGTTGTACGGGCAATCCTTTTGTTCGGGTTAAGCAGGATCACATCATCCAGATCATTTTCTTCTGCATAAATGCCTCCGTAAATATTTTCCGGACAGTGAACCCTGATGTTGCTTAATAAATTATTATTTACGTTAATTTCCTTAATAAGATCCAGTTCGAACGGCCTCTGATGAACAGCAAGCACATCGTCTGATTCTGTCACTTCATAAAAATAAGATACGGAAGATTTTGAAACAGTCACCGCATCATTATTTCTGAAAACCTGAAAATTAATTATTGCGTTTTTTATTCCTTTGCCATCGATAACATCTTGATGAAAAAGTGTCTGAAAAAATTCCAGGGTATAGGTAAGCGGAATATTCATTCTCATTTTTCTCATGGAGGCCATTAGAAAGAAATAGCACTCTTCATCCATAATCAATCCTCCGTTTCTCACAAAGAAAGAAACCTTCACTGCGTCGCCCAAAAGGAACGCTCTGTTCTTTACATTTAATCCGTCTGATGTAAAATATTGATTTTCCAATTTTTGATGTGATTTATTTATAAAAAAATAATGAACGATAAATCGTTCATCAGTTTTACCATTTAAGTGTACGGCTTATGCCGCACCTAATTTTATTCTAAGGTTTTCTATAAGGTTTTCCCAATACAATGCATTTTCTTCTTCATCACCTTCCTCACAGAAATCTGTAATATTTAAAGCCAGGTCTTCCGTAATATCATCTATTGTGATAGTCATTTCAAAGAAATGTTTAGTCCCCTCATCTTCTTCCCATCTGAAACGAACAAAACCTTCAGGCTTATATCTAATCAAAGTTGCCTTTTCGGCAGGTCCTCCGCCCCAGCTAAAAAAGAAATCATCGCCTTTCTCTGTTACCTCATCCGCAAACCATTCAGATAGCCCCTCTGCCGTCGCCAGATATTCGTATAAAATCTCTGATAAACAATGCATTGGAAATTCGTAATGGACTTTATGTTTCGCCATATAATCTTTGTTTTTATCGTCCCGCAATATATAAATTAATTTTTTTATTACACTAAAAAGCAATTATTTTTTTAAATAATGTTCATGATATTTATCACAGCTTTTACTATTTTATGAATATGATTTTTCAGACCAAAAACTGCCATGTAACGCATAAAAAACTCTCCAAAACGGAGAGTTTTAGTATCTATTTTTCATTTAGAACATCCAGAATGATCTGGCATCCCTTTCTGATTTCGTCCATTGAAATGGTAAGTGGCGGTGAAATTCTCATATACTCATTTCTGTAGAGCTGCCAGAATACAATGAGGCCCTTTTCCATACATTTTTTAGCCACTTCAAGGGTATATTCCGGTGTTTCGAGATTCACTGCCAGCATTAAGCCTTTCCCATTGATATTTTTAATCTTTGGATGTACAAGAAGCGCTCTGAAGAGTTTTTCCTTTTCAGCGATTTCATTCATCAGCCCGCTTTCTAAAACTTCTTTCAAAGTAGCATAACTGGCGGCTGCGATCAGAGGATTTCCTCCAAATGTTGTAATATGTCCCAGCTTTGGTGAATGTGACAGAGTTTCCATAATCTTCCTGGAACTCATAAAAGCACCTACCGGCACTCCTCCGCCCATTCCCTTACCCATTACAAGAATATCCGGGACGATGCCGAAATGTTCAAAAGAGAATAGTTTACCGGTCCTTCCGAATCCCGGCTGGATTTCGTCGAGAATAAGAAGAGCTCCTACTTCTTCACATCTTTGTTTAAGCTTAATCAGGTAATTGTCTTCAGGGACTAAGAATCCTGCTGCTCCCTGAATGGTTTCCAGGATCACACAGGCTGCTTTCTCTGTAATTTTGTCCAAATCATTTTCATTGTTGAATTCTATAAAGCTGACCATAGGCAGCAACGGGCGGAATTCTCTTTTATGGGTTTCATTTCCTGACACACTTAATGCGCCATGCGTATTCCCGTGATATGAATTTTTAAAGGATATAATTTCTTCTCTTCCTGTATAACGTTTAGCCAGCTTTAGGCTTCCGTCGATAGCTTCTGCCCCACTGTTGACCAGATAAGTAATTTCCAGAGGATCTGGAGTGGCTTCTGCCAGAAGTTTGCATAATGCTACAGGTTTTTCCTGTGCATATTCTCCATACACCATTACGTGCAGGTATTTGTCTGCCTGCTCCTTGATAGCCGCCACCACTTTAGGATGTGAATGCCCTAAAGTATTGGCAGAAACGCCTGCCACGAAATCCAGATATTTTTTTCCATCTGTTCCGTAGATATAACTTCCTTCTGCTTTTTCAACTTCAAAACCTGCTGCAAATTTTGTGGTCTGTGCCTGATATATAAAAAAGTCTTTATGCATTTCCATTTCGCAAAAATTTTCAGCAAAGCTAAAAAAGATTCATCACATGCAGAAATTATCAGTCTTAATAAAAAAATTACCCTTAAAATCTTAAGAGTAATTTTTAAAAGTATACACAGTTATTACAATACTTTTTCGACTGTTACATAACTGTTGTTGATTACATTATAAGCAGTTGTTCCCCCTACTTCAGAAATAGCTTCTAAAGTTATATACTGCCCCTGAACCGCATACACTGAAAAATCAAGACTGATTTTTCTGATCGTGCCATCAAAATTCACTGCATTTTCCAGAAGCTGGAATCTTTTAGCATCATTAACATATAAGCTTGCTCCTAATCTACTACTAAATGTACCTGCAGCTCCTGTAAAGTTCAGGCTTACATTAATTCTGTACAAACCGCTTTGCCGGATATAAAGCCTGTTTAAATCTGCTCCAGTTGTAAGAACATTGGTTTTAAGCTTTAATGGATCCGCTAAAAAATTAGGCTTATCAATTAAGGAATTAATGGGGAGCATCACAGCCCCGGAGGTCGTATTCACAGGATTTATAGTAAATCTGGAAATATTATCAGATTCAATTTCGAAGGCTTTACTCCAGACAAGCCCGTCGAATACCATTACCTGGCCTGTACTTTTCACAAATATAAGCATGCCTCTTAGGACTTCTATCCTCGTAGCAGGAGCGTTTATTCCGGTGTAGGGTAAATCGGTAGGAGTTTCAACCGCAGGTAAGCCGAAACCTTTAACTCCGGTTGCTTCATTTGTATTTGTTATGTACATCATTACCTGATCATTACCGTTAGCATTAGAATCAGGATTGGGTATGTTTGTAAAGTTAACTTGCGCACTGTAAATGCCTAATGAAAACAAGAACAGGCAGAATATATATTTTTTCATCATTAATAGGCTTTAATTAAACGAGCTCCAATATATGAGTTTATAGAATTGGAATCTGTTCCGTATGCGGCAAGAGATCCCCCGGAGCCACCAATAGTGGTTATCGTCGGAACAACTCTCAGCTCAGCGCCAGCAGGTAAGGATATTGTTTGTGAAAAACTGGATGTTTTACTTCCCTGGGTGTCAATAATAAATATTATAGAATAATTACTTTTGGTAACAATAGTTTCCCAATCCGAAGCCGGCGTATATTTAACCTGTAGTGTCAGTTTAAATTCTGTAATACCTATCTGGGCACCAACGCTACCTCCTGTAAAACCTAAGGCTGCAGCTACGTCGTAAACTCCATTCTGTTTTATCGTCACTGAACTTGGATTTTTCAGGAGCAGATTATCAACAAGAACCTGGCTTTTATTATCCGGTGCAAGATAAACGGGTGCCCCTAAAGAAAGACATATTCCTAGACCAAAAGCTAAGCAGGGTATTGTAATTCCTGAAGAAATTCCCAATCTTGAACCTTTAGGCTGAAAAATTCCCTGTATCTGTCTTGCGGGATTCCATGCATAGCCGTCATACTTATAATACTGGTCATCAGCTTTATTATAGATAACCCCACCTACAAGATTAGGATAGTCACTAAAGAGATCCGGTGATGCAGCATCATATTTAGGAAAAGTAGTATACGTATTGGAATATGGAAGTATTGCTCCCCTGGTTCCGTCTTTTATTTTTAATATGTTCTGATTGCTGACAGTGTTGTCACCGATGACTACCTGTGCATTTAAGCCGCATTGAAATAAACACACTAAAATTAATATTATCCTTTTCATTTTATTGCATATTTATTTTTTCAACAATGATTTCTGACACTGCATTTCCTGTAGTATTCATTGAAAAAGACAATATATTTCCGCCAATAATGCCGGTACAGACCCCTGTTCCAATGTTCTGATTCCCATAAAACCTGAGTCTCAGATTATCACCTGCTTCAAAGCTGCCTATATAAGTAAGAACCAGTGACTGTCCTACATCAATTGCTCCCGGAGACAGACTTCCTAAGGATAGTGCACCGCTGGTGGAACTGGTGGTATTATTTGTAATAGGCCTCCATGTAGCAGGAGCTGCTGCAGTACTTGTTTCTAAATCAACCTTTGAATATAGATTAATTGTTACTCCTACGCATAGCGCCGGTGTTTTAACGTCTATAGCACCACTTTTAAAGGAAATTTTATACAGGCCTCTTGTTTTGATATTAATAATATTGCTTGTAGCTGATGCAAGAGCAACATCTGCCGAAATATCATTATAACTTGGGCTGGCACTGGTAAATGGAACATCAATTGCTCCTCCTGCCTGCGGGCAAAGCCTGTTTACACCTCCACACCCCAATCCACATGTTCCGCAATCAGCTGTTATGGCAGCACTTCTTATAAAGCGGGCCATTTTATTGTTCTTCAGGGCCGTTACAATAGGATCTGATATTTTCCATACAGTACCGTCATTCTGAACAATACTTCCTGTTTCTTTGTTAAAGATAATAGAAGCCTGGGTCCCGTTTCCTGTGGTACCAGCAGCAGATGTCGGCAGTACCGAAGCCGTGTTAGCCCTTGGCAATCTGGCTGCGTTATCATCCTGTTTTACATGTAAAAGTGATCTTGTGTCGGGTTCGAAAACTGGATTTTTCGAAATCCCAACCTGTGCGTTAATCCTTATAAAGCAACAAATAAGGACTAAGAGGAAATAGTCGATTTTCATTCTAAATTTTTTTTATCATTCTTAGGTTTAAATTTATGAAATATTATGACTTGGATCATATCATTCATTAAAAAAAAAATGTTAAATAAAAAAAGGAAAAAGAAAAACATAGATTTAAAGCGGTGTCTGGGAGCTAAGCAATCTATTATGATGATTGAAAAAACAATTATTTTACTCCGTTTCGTGCCATTTCCACATTTTTTACAGTAAAAAAAATCACCATTTTAATTCAAAAAATGGTGATTTCATGTTCTTCACTGAAAAATATTAAGGTTATTTCCGCACCCTTTTAGGTTTTTGGGCTTCTTCTTTAGCTCTCTCTTTGTCTATAGCTTCCTGAGCCTGATTAAAGAGCTCATTATCTGCAGAATATTTGATTTCTTCATAATTAGGACTGTCTACAAGGATATCCTGCCATTTTCTGATCCGGTCTTTGGTATTCCAATTAAAATCGGGGAACTTTCTTTTTTCCGGCTCTATTTTACTCATTGGGTAGGTATCTGAATTGGCACCTATACTGCATGATATGATCTGTAAGGCTCTTTCTTCAAATAAAGCTCCGATGATCCCGCAGGTAGAAAGGGTAATTCCTATTCTCTGAGGCTGCTTGGTTTCCTGATCTACGTCATCTACATAAACAATTGACTGTGCATTTCCTACGACTCTGGCTTCTTTAATATCATTATTCTCATAGTAAACGGTCATGAATTTACCTTTCACCTGGTTAAACTCATCTTTAAGGTTTAATGAATCTACTTTGCTGATCGCGAAGGCATTTCCAATGACTTTAAGTGAGTCTATATTTTCAGTCTTGGTATTAAAATAAGCTTCAACCTTATCTCCTGTTACCTGCTTTTCGCCACTCCAAAGAATGGGGTTGGTATACATATGCATGATGCCGTCTGTTTCATTGAAGGCGATGGAATCTGCTCTTCCCTGGGCATTTGATTTGAATATACGTGCTTTTTTATAAGCTCTTAAAAAGCTCTTCTTTACACTTATATCTGCTGAATCGGCCCTCTGGTAAGAAAGAATCTTTTCTGCAGCAAAGTAAATAGAGTCTTTTTCCATGATTTTAACAGCATAAGGACTGTTGGTCATCATGGCAGAATCTTTTTTCTGAAAGACTTCCCCGTAACCGCCTTTGATATATCTTTTTTCTATGGGATCATCGAGTGTAACGTTTCCGGTTGCTTTACCGAACCCGGTGATATTGTTAAAATACATATCATCCCCGGTAAGAATTTTGTCGTTATAAAAGATTCTGGAATTTTTGTTGAGGAAAGCTTCCTTGGTTTCCATTCTATAGGTTCCTCTTTCTGTATAAATACGGTTTTTAGGATTGGCCCGGTTGGTGATCGTAGTGGGTCCGAAAAATTCAGCGACCTTCGTATTTTGATTCTGTTTGATATTGGGACCTTCTATAATGTAATCCGGACTGTCAATTTTAACGTTTCCAACAAAATCGATCATTTTGGTATTGAGAAAGTAGGTCGCAGATTTGGTATACATTACATTCTGCGCATCCGAAATTGTTCCTCCGGTATTGAAGTAGGCCTGGTTGGCCAGCCTGTCGTAATACAGAATATCGGTTTTTATGGTCTGTTTCGGATCGGTAAGAACAACATCTTTTTTAGCGACACCTTTCTGAGTAACCCCATTGTACTCCATTTCATGGGCAGTAATCACAGAGCCGTCAGCATTTTGAAGTCTGGCATTACCAATAGCTTTTACAAGACTCTGATCGTTATAAAGAATAACTTCGTCAGCATAGAGGACAGATCCCTGATGCTCGATCTGAACGTGGCCTACCATGTACTGGTTTCCTTCATACTTGGTGTCTTTTTTAAATTCATCGGAATGGATGATTTTCACCTTATCTTCGGGTCTTACTGCAGGCGAAGGTTTTCCTTTATTTTGGATATAAGGATCCATCTGCGTGGTTTTATTGTCCTGTGCGGAGCTGAACGCAGAAATAAAAATTAACAGAAAAAGGATTATTCTCATTGATTAATCATTCTTAGTGCCATAGAAATACAGCGAATGCGAATCAATATTTACGCCAAATGCTTCTTCAATTGCTTCTTTAATTCCCTGTATTCTCGGATCACAGAATTCGATAATTTCTTCAATTTCTTTATCAGAGCCTTTTTTGTAGATCACCAAATGGTCATGCTGCTTGTCAAAATAAGACTTCTCATAAGATGAAGAGGTCAATGTTTTTTCTCCAAACTGATGCTTACGGATCAAACCTGCATCGAGGAAAATTTCAATAGTATTGTAAATCGTTGCTTTTGAAACATGATATTTCTTCTGCATCATGAGAAGATACAGATCATCCACATTGAAGTGATGATCCATACTATAAATCTCTTCTAATATCGTATATCGTTCAGGTGTGTTTCTGAAACCCTTTTCTAAAAGGTAGTTTCTGAGAACATCCTTAATCAAAGCAATATTTTTTTCTTTTTGTACTGTATCCATCAAAAAAATTATCTACAAATTTATTGATTTTTATTTAAATAGACGATAGCGTTTACCACTCCATGTTTTTAGGAATTATGACGGAAGAAACCGGATTGCTCAATCTTGTTGTCATAAACCGTAAGTTCTGTAATTGGGGCAGATTCCACTTCTACGTTGTGCGAGGATACGCCCCAGGCTTTGAAATCATCGCTTCCGATGTATTTCACAAAGCTGTAGATATTGAGGGTAATCTTTTGTTTAACGGTTAAAAGTATATCGTTGATATATGTATTATCAATAATTACATATTTCAGATCCGGCGGAATGTTGTGCGCTCTCAGGGAAGGATGGCTGCTTCTTGATGGAATGGTTCCTTCTGCCATAAGATCTTTGAGTACCATATTAAAATAGTCATTAATCCTACGGTCTACTTTAAATCCTAAGAGGAAATTGACTTTATATACCGTTCCGGGCAGAATTTCGTCTACCGTATATTTAAAAGTATACGGATCTTCCTGGTTGACAATACTTAATATAAAATAATGATCTGCTCTTTTAGGCTGTTTTTTGATAATGGAATAGATAATTTTTGATTCTACCTCATCATTTCTTTTAGCTCTGCTCAGGTAAGCAAGATTGGTGGCATATTTGGGAATGCTTTCATCCAGCTTCATATCTTTTATGATGGAGACATATTTATCTATTTTTACAAACTGGATAAATCTTGTTTTTATAAGTCTTCCATTATACCATGCGTACATTGAAATTCCGATAGAACCGGCCAGAACAACCGTAATCCATCCGCCTTCCATGAACTTGATGATGTTTGCACTGAAAAATCCTAGTTCAATAGCCATATAAACCAAAGCGAAAAATACAATTAATACTTTGCTTACTCTGTGCTTCAGCAACCAGAACACCAGCAGGACTGTTGTCATCAGCATGGTTACTGTAATGGAAAGTCCATATGCGGCTTCCATTTTACCTGATTCCCTGAAATGGAGTACTACAATAATACACAGAATAAGAAGTCCCCAGTTGATTCTTGGAATATACATTTGTCCTTTAACTCCGGAAGGATAATCGATTTTTTGATTCGGCCATAAATTAAGAGACATTGCTTCTGAGAAAATGGTAAAGGAACCTGTAATCAAGGCCTGACTTGCAATAATTGCTGCTGCAGTTGCCAAAATTACTCCCGGTACAATCATCCACTCTTCCATGATTCCAAAGAATGGGTTGACTACAGAGAATCCAGGTTTCCCATGATTGGTTAATAACCAGGCACCCTGTCCAAGATAGTTTAAAATAAGCATGATCTTAACAAATCCCCAGCTTACTCTTATATTTTTGGCACCGCAGTGTCCTAAGTCCGAATAAAGAGCTTCTGCACCCGTTGTACACAGGAAAACAGCACCAAGAATAACAATTGCGCTTGGAGAATTTGCAATAAGCTTGTAGGCATAATAAGGATTGAAAGATCTTAAAATTTCTAAATTTTCACTTAAATGCATTACACCCAACCCACCTAAAACTAAAAACCAGACAACCATTACGGGTCCAAAAAATTTCCCTATAAAACTGGTTCCGAATTGCTGTACCACAAAAATTGCAATCAGAATTCCAATCGTAATAGGCACAACAGGTGTATGGGGGTTATAGATCTCCAGACCTTCAATAGCTGACATCACTGTAAGCGACGGAGTGATTACCCCATCCGCGACAAGTGCTGCTGCACCTATGATAGCAATAAGATACAGCCATCCTTTTTTAAGATTTTTAACCAAAGAGAACAGCGCTAAAATACCTCCTTCCCCTTTGTTATCTGCCCTTAAAGCGATGATCACATATTTTATCGTAGTCTGAAGAGTAAGTGTCCAAATAATACAGGAAAGAGCTCCTTCTATGTATTCGTTGAAAGGCATATTACTACCTCCGTCTTTTGCATTTACAATTGCTTTCATTACGTAAAGCGGGGATGTTCCAATATCTCCGAACACAATTCCGAGAGAGACTAAAACTCCCATAAAAGAAAGTTTCTTTATGTCAAAATGATAACCATCTTCTGTAAGGTCTGCCATATCAGCTTATTTTTTTAAACGCGCAAATTTATACTAAATTTATGACGTCGAGAACTATTCTTCATGAATAGAATAAATGAAAAAACTTCCTTTCGGAAGTTTTTCTCTATAATAGTTTATTTTACGTACATCGCTTTTTTAATCTCCTCTTTCACTTTTTCAAGCTTAGGGAACCATTCTGCAAATAATGCAGCAGAATATGGCGCAGGCGCATCAGGAGTGGTGATTCTCTTGATAGGTGCATCCAGATAGTCAAATGCTTTCTGCTGTACCATATATGTAATTTCAGAAGATATGGACGCGAACGGCCAGGCTTCTTCCAGGATTACCAGTCTGTTCGTTTTTTTAACGGAAGCTAAAACGGTATCAAAGTCAAGGGGACGAACGGTTCTAAGGTCGATAACCTCTACAGAGATTCCTTCTTTAGCCATATCTTCAGCTGCCTGGATAGCCAGCTTCATGATCTTACCGAAAGAAACCAAAGTAACATCTGTACCTTCTCTCTTGATATCTGCTTTACCTATTGGCAGGTAATATTCTTCTTCAGGAATTTCCATTTTGTCGCCATACATCTGCTCAGATTCCATGAAAATAACCGGATCATTATCCTGGATAGCTGTTTTCAATAATCCTTTTGCATCGTAAGGGTTAGAAGGAACTACTACTTTAAGTCCCGGAACGTTAGCAAACCAGTTTTCAAAAGCCTGAGAGTGTGTAGCTCCCAATTGTCCAGCTGAAGCTGTAGGCCCTCTGAAAACGATAGGACAGTTCCACTGGCCACCGCTCATCTGACGGATCTTAGCTGCATTATTAATAATCTGATCAATACCTACCAATGAGAAATTGAACGTCATATACTCTACAATTGGTCTGTTACCATTCATCGCAGCCCCTACAGCAATCCCTGTAAAACCAAGCTCAGCGATAGGTGTATCGATTACTCTTTTAGGACCAAATTCATCCAGCATTCCTTTAGAAGCTTTATACGCACCATTGTATTCTGCAACTTCCTCCCCCATTAAAAAGATGGATTCGTCTTTACGCATTTCCTCGCTCATTGCTTGTGCAATTACCTCACGAAAAGTATATTCTGCCATATTTATTTGAAAAATTTAGACTACAAAAATAGTGTTTTTTTATTAGTAACATAACAAAAAAGCCATCTCATTGAATGAGAAGCCCTAATTATCTAATCAGAGAGGTTTTTCTTCGATCCGGCTGAGTTCTCTGTAGTTTTTCCTGAGGGCGGACAGAATCTTGCCATATGTTTTTTTATAAATTATATATATAATATAAAATACAAGCAGCATACAAAATGTAAATACGGCATAATTCCCCAGTTCGGGCATCATCCTTTCAGGGCTGGTATGCACTATAATATTATGCCCATTATTCCACCCGTCTTTTGTTCCTGCCATAAAATCTTTTGTATAAAGATCAAAATGGATAAGGTTATCCAGAATGATAAGGAGAAAAGAAATTCCTGCGTACCCGAAAATAAGCTTTCTTATATTCATAATATTTTTCATTAATGACAAGGAATTATTTCCTGTTTTTAATCTTCTGAACAGCAAAACTGCCAGGATTATAAATCCGAAAAACAGGGCTATCCTTAGATATGGAAATTCACCGTTAATATATCCATAGACAGACCATAATACAATTTCTATTACACCGATCAGGAATAAAGTTTTAGCCACAGAAACGGAGTTCTGCTTAATCATGGTATAAATTTCATTTTCGGAATAATCTTTAAATCCGGCTTCATTTTTATTCCAGTCTTTTTTTAAAAGTTCCAGTTCTTCCATATTATTTTATGCTTATTTTGGTTTTCAAATTATTCTTTGCCCTGTTCATTTTCACTCGTGCATTTCCTTCTGTAATTCCGAGAATCTCTCCTATTTCCCTGTAAGACTTATCTTCCAGATACATCATAATCAGCGCTTTTTCTACATCGGACAGTTCATGGATGGCTTTGTACATTTTTTTCAGTTTGTGTTCATCGTCTTCATACACTTCATACTCCATTTTTAAGGAAGAAACATCGATATCCGAATGCTGTAATGCCTTTTTCTGTGGTTTCCTGAAAAGGGTCATCGCCGTATTGAGTGCTACTTTATACATCCAGGTAGAGAATTTAGCTTCTCCCTTGAATCCGGGAAAGGATCTCCAAAGCTGGACGGTAATTTCCTGGAAGAGATCTTTATGGTCTTCGGCATTATCTGTATATATCCTACATACTTTGTGGATAAGCCTTTGGTTGGGCTTAAAAAAATCAACAAAGTTTTTCTCCAGTTCTGTGCTCATATTTTATGAGTGGGGAATTTTTATTTTCGTTACAGAATTTTTTCAAAAAAATAAAAAAACGGCATCTCATTTCTGAAATGCCGTCTGAAATTCTATTTAAACTTATTTAGTTTACTTTGTCCCAAACCTGGGTTCTTCCTAAGATGGAAACTCCCATATACCCTCTTACATTCAGCTTATCACCGCTTCTTGTAATCGTACATTTGTAAGTTTTACCGGTTTTAGGGTCAGTAATAGTTCCCCCGGTAAATTCATTTCCTTCTTTTTTAAGACCTCTGATGATCTCCAATCCTAAGATCGGCTTTCCTTTTCTGTCATCCTTACATCCCGTACAGTTTGGATCTGCCGGCTTTATAAGCAGCTGGGAAACTTTTCCATAATATTTCCCGTCTGATTTTTTATAGATCTCAACAACAGATTTGGCCTGCTTAGTTTCATCATCTATAGTCTTCCATTTACCTTCAATCTGTGCAAACGATAATACGCCAAACAGGGAAAGCACGAATGTTAATAATAATTTTTTCATATTTCTTATAGTTTTAATTCCGATATACGTTTTTGTTATCTATACTATTGCTAAATGTATAAATTAAATTTTAAACAGACAAAAACTTTTACTATACAGAGCATATGATAGGCCAAAGTGTAAAAGGTTAAATTTAACAGTTATGATGATTTCAGGTTTCAGACACGAGATATGAGGTTTTTTGACTGTAGATTTTAGTATCCCATAAGGCTTCGGAGTAAGAACTAGCAACCAGTAACTATACTCTAAAACCCTAAAACTCTCCGACTCTCAAACTTATTTAAGTTTTCTATTGATTACCCTGTCCATATAATCCTGATACCACGCTTTTGCCGTCTTCATTTCCTGTTCTATTTCCGGGGTCTTTAATTTTCCTATTAAATTGTTTGCAAAGCCAAGGTCATTCTTCTCATATACTCCTGTAATTTCCTTGCCGTCGAAACGGTACATATGATTTCCAATGATGAACTGTTCCGAGCTACCATCTGAATTCACTACAATAGACGGATATTTCTTATCACTTACAAGGCTTCTTCCCCAGCTTCTGATCTGTTTATTGTATCCTATAAGGTCTGCCAGCGTAGGATAAATATCTATCTGCTGAGCGGTTTCAGGGTTTACACCTTTAAGGTTGTATGCCGGATTTGGGGAATACAATATCAGAGGAACGGCAAAACGGTTCATGGCTTTTTCATATTCACCGTAAGCGATCTGGTTGGTATGATCTCCTGTGAAAACAAAAATTGTATTATTGAACCAGGGTTCTTTTTTAGCGGTTTCAAAATATTTTTTAATGGCATAATCCGTATATTGGATCGGTTCATGCATTTCTATGGTCCCTTTTTTAAATTTCCCTTTGTATTTTTCAGGGATTTTAAAGGGATGGTGTGACGAGGCCGTAAATATCGTGGTCATAAATGGCTGCGTCTTTCCTACGTTTTTTGCAAAGTACTGAAGAAACGGTTCATCCCATATGGCCCACATTCCGTCGAAATCTTCATCGTGATTGTATTCATTTTTCCCGAAATAATGTTTAAAACCTAATATATTTCCAAATCCAAGGAAGCCCATCGATCCGTTGGGAGCCCCGTGATAAAAAGAAGTATCATAGCCCAGATCATTACACACTGAAACAATAGACTGGATTTTCTGATTGGAATACGGCGAGCTGGTAAAAGCATCGGTCAAGCTTGGAATTCCCGCCAGCACACTGCTCATCCCATGAATGGACTGCCTGCCATTGGCAAACATATTAGGAAAAATCAGACTCTGCCCTGCAAGGCTGTCTATAAATGGTGTATAGGAAACATAGCCGTTGATATTTTTATCTTTATTAAAAGCACCTGAATATTCTCTGCCAAAAGATTCAACGATAAAAATAACAATATTGGGACGGTTCTCCACTTTCCGGTCATATATTTTATAAGGCTGAACATGGTCAGCAATATATTTTTCGTCTACAAAATGAACTTCTTTGAAGTTATTGGTTCCCAATGTTCTGAAAAACGAGAATGTACTGTTCAGAACTATATTGCCCTGAAGCGGGTTCACTACAAAACGATTGGCATCCACTAAATTAATGGGTCTCGTGCTGTGCTTGAAGTCTCCACGGATTCCTCCAACAACCAGAACAGCCGTACCACAAAGAACAAGTACCGACCAGATAAAATAAGGTATAAGTTTTACAGGCTTCTGTTCTGCAATCTTCACTTTTTTGTAAAGGAAGACCCAAAGTGCCATTAAAACAATAAACCATATGAGAACAAAAGGATGCTGCCCTATGGAAACAGTGAACACTTTAAAAACATTGGATTCATGTTTTGCAACTTCTAATGCGGTAGAGGTTAATCTTGCCTGTGAAAATTTATAATAGACAAAGTCCCCGAAATTCATGGCATAGGCAATTCCGTTGGTAACGAAGTACAGCCAGAATAAAACGGTCTGGTATCCTTTTTTTGTATTGATGACAACAGGAACCAGGCTTAACAGAATAAATAAAGAGTTGACATATAAGATCGCCGTGGTATCAAAGGCAGTTCCATGAAATGCCAGGTTGAAATAATCTGAAACGGAATCTACTTTGATGAGCTCTTTATTGAAGTACCAAAACAAAAGCCGGGCAATCTGATAAAAAACGTATGCTAAGAAAATCCGGTAAAAAAGGACCAGAACTTCTTGTTTTCTAAATTCTTTAAAAAATTTCATTCGGCAAATTTACATCAAAAACATATTAATGTATTTTTTCCTTCATAATATTTCGGGATAAAATTTGGAAAAACTGTACTTTTGTTGACATGAATTTCATAAAAAACAATCTTGCCAATGCATTGACCCTTGCCAATTTATTTGCAGGCTGTGTAGGAGCGATACATCTTATTCTGGGCGATTACCAGACTACGGCGGTCTGTGTCATTCTTTCTTCCATTTTTGATTTTTTTGACGGGTTTGTAGCCCGGGCTCTAAAGTCGAACTCCAATCTGGGACTTCAGCTGGATTCGCTGGCAGATATGGTAAGCTTTGGACTGATTCCCGGACTTACGATGTACAAAGCGCTGGAACCATTCGGAAATGAAATATTAGGGTTGCACCTTCCTTTTGATATAAGTTATGCCGGCCTTCTGGTGACTGTTTTTTCATGTCTCAGACTGGCGATCTTTAACCTGGATGAGGAACAGCGTTATTATTTTAAAGGGTTGAATACACCTACCAACACGGTATTGCTGTTTGGATTGTATTATGCTTTCAAAGAAACCGGAACGTTCGGATTTTTATTTGAGAATTCTTTATTTCTAGTTTTATTGACGGTTATCACATCATGGCTTCTGATCAGTCCTGTCAAGATGATGGCGATGAAATTCAAATCGAAAAAGCTCCAAGATAATTATCCTAAAGTTATTTTACTGGTTGGCGGAATTGTTATTCTGGCTCTGTTTCAGATCGTTGGTATTCCTATGCTTGTTATTTATTATATGATAGTATCACTGGTTTTCCAGAAACAGCTGAAGTAGATTTCAGGCTTCAGACATCAGATTTCAGATTTATATTTAGAGAAGAAGAAATCAGATGTCAATCCATTTCAAATCAAACATTTTTAAATTTTCAAATTATAGACATGAATTTAAAACTCCATAAACCTCTCTGCATTTTTGACCTTGAAACCACAGGAACCAATATCGGAAAAGACAAAATTGTAGAAATCTGCATTTTAAAAGTAAACCCGGACTCCTCGAGAGAAAGCAAAACATGGCGCGTAAATCCGGAAATTCCTATTCCGAAAGAGTGCAGTGAGATCCACGGAATTTATGATGAAGATGTAAAGGACGCACCAACGTTCAGAGAAATTGCTCCAAAAATCATGGAAATGCTTTCAGGAAGTGATTTGGGAGGCTTTAATTCCAACCGCTTTGATGTTCCGCTTCTGGCTGAAGAGCTGTTGAGAGTAGAAATTGATTTTGACCTGAGCAAATTCAGACTGGTAGATGCGCAGACTATTTTCCACAAGAAAGAGCCAAGAAATTTAGGGGCTGCCTATCAGTTTTACTGTGGAAAGGTTCTGGAAAATGCCCATTCTGCGGAAGCTGATGTGATGGCCACTTTTGAAGTACTGGACGCACAGGTCGGAAGGTATGAAGATATTCCTAACGAGATTGCTCCTCTAAGCGAATTTACATTCCACAATAAGAATGCTGACCTTGCCGGATTTATTGGATATAATGATAAAACGGAAGCGGTTTTCAATTTTGGGAAATATAAGGGACAAGTGGTAAAAGCTGTTTTCCAGAAAGATCTGGGATATTACGGATGGCTTCAGAATGCTGACTTCCCTCTTTACACGAAGAAAGTCTTCACAAAAATTCAATTGTCAGGTAAATTTTAAAAAATGTCAAACCTAGTCCGTTTTAAATTTTACGAAACTGCCCTTGAAGCCAACAGGGACAAGCAAATCCTTGCCGAAAACGGAGTGAATGGGTTCATTGCCAACGAACAGCTTATCCAGTCTGACTGGCTGCTTTCACAAGCCGTAGGCGGTATTCAGCTTCAGGTTTTTGAAGATGATCTGGAAAAGGCAAAGCAGATCCTGCAGGATTATAATGATAACGAAGCTTATTCCCTGGAAGTTGAACATACTATAAAAGACCCGGCATTTGATTTTGTATGCCCGAAATGCGGTTCAAACCATATTTACAGGGACGACCGGGCGACGAGCTTCTTTGGAATCTCTATTTTGTCAAGCCAGAAGTTTGTGTGCTATTACTGTGGGAATGAATTTACTCATTAATGGTTTAGGATTAAAGAATATAAAAAACTGCTTGGTCATGACTGAACTGTATTCAGATCTACAGTCTGTTAAATTAAATAATTAAAGAGTTATGAAAATCATTTGTATAGGAAGAAATTACAGCGAACATGCAAAAGAATTAGGAAACGAAATTCCTGAAAAGCCGGTTATTTTCATGAAGCCTGATACCGCGGTTTTGAAGGGAAATGATTTTTATATTCCTGAATTTTCCAATGACGTTCACTATGAGCTGGAAGTTGTTGTAAAAATTTCAAAAGGGGGAAAATACATTCAGAAAGAAGCAGCTCACAAGCATTATGAAGAGATCAGCTTAGGAATAGATTTTACAGCCAGAGATCTTCAGAGCGAACTTAAATCCAAAGGCCTTCCCTGGGAATTGGCTAAAGGCTTTGACGGTTCTGCAGTGGTGGGTAACTTCTTCAAAAAGGAAGATTATGATCTTCAGGGACTGCAGTTCTCTTTACTGAAAAATAAGGAAGAGGTTCAGGACGGCAATACAAAAGATATGATTTTCAGTTTTGATGATATCATCGCTTTTGCTTCCCAGTATTTTACATTAAGGGTAGGTGACCTTATTTTCACCGGTACTCCAAAAGGGGTAGGAAAGGTTAATGAAAATGATGTTCTTGAAGCTTATCTGAAAGATGATAAAATTCTTGATATCCGAATATTATAAGTATTTAACATAAAAAACTGGGCAATTTTTCTTATCTTTAAATAACAAAATTAAAGGTCATGATAAATATTGTACTACCCGTAGATTTTGGGGACAAAACAGAACAGCTTGTAGATGGAGCTGTAAAATTTGCAAAACAGCTGAACGGCAGAATTTTTCTGATTCACGTAGCACCTTCGGATATTGGTTTTGCTATCGGTGATATGGGATATCAATATTTTCCTGAAGTAGAAGCCAATGAGATCAGAGAGGAGCTTATACAGCTGAACAAGATTGAGCAAAGGATTATTGCTCATGATATAGACTGCGAGCATTTATTAAAACAGGGCATTGCAAAAGATACCATCCTGGAATATGCAAAAGCCAAAAATGCCGATTATATTGTAATGGGATCGCACGGAAGAAGCGGAATTTACGATGTGTTTGTAGGAAGTTTAACGAAAGGACTTACGAAAGACTCTCATGTTCCTGTACTGGTGCTTCCTATCCACGACTAAAAAATAAATTTTAATCGTTAATAAAAAAACCGATCAGACCAAAGTCCGATCGGTTTTTTACTATATAACCAATTAATTAACCTTCTTTTTTATAGATCTTAGGATCGTAGTAAGGGTTCTTACCCTCAGTCGGAGAATAATAGTCTTTATCTTTATCCCCACCTAGTTTTACAACCAGTACATAGCACCAGTAAGTAAACAATACGCAGCAAACGATAAATAAAATCCAGTTTAGAACATTTCCAAATGTATCAAAAAAACCGAAGGTCCATTTGAAAACTTTACTTAAGAATAACCAGAAAGACGTCATTATTTTCCTTTTTTAAATTAACTTTGTACAAATTTATAAAAAATGTTTAAATTACTTTCAAAAGAAAGCAATATTTTTTCAATTCCTGTTTATATTGGTTTTCTTCTTTTAGTAGTCATAATATTTAACATACTGAATTTCAACACTTATGAAGCAATCATCGCAGGAATAACTTTCCTGGGAATCGCTTTGGGATATTTTTGTTTTCACAGTATTGCTCTTAATTACCAGACGCATCTGCCGTTATTTTTATATACTTTTTTTATTTTTGGACTTTATCCGGGGAATCTGGATATCGGAATTGCTGTTTCACTGCTTACCAATTCTTTTCTGCTGCTGCTTTTAACCAGTGCGGATGAAGATATCAGAAAAAAATCCTATGTTCTGGTAGGAGCCATCGTTGCGCTGAACTTTATTTTTCTTCCTACCACATGGCCCATGGCTCTTTTCGTGATTGTTCACGTAATAGCAACTTCCCAGAAAATAAGCTTAAATCTGTTCAGGTTTCTTTTAGGAACTATATTGATTGCTTTCAGTTATTTTTCGATTATGTTCTTCTTCCGGTTCACGACATGGAATATTGATTATTTTCCTTTTGGAAAAATGAGGCTTATGACAGATTATATTGATCTGGTCCCTTTAATTCCTATTCTCCTGATGCTTATTTATGCCGTATACGACCATTTTAAAAACTATAATAAGAAAAGTCCGATAAGCAGATATAAGTACACGTTTTTGCTTGTATTCTCACTGGCCCAGCTGGTGACTATTATTCTGTACATGAATAAAAACTATGAATATTTACTGCTTCTGGCATTCCCATCGAGCATTATCCTGAGCAGGATGATGAGATTTTTGCCTAAATACTGGATGCAGGAGGTAAGCTTATGGCTTATCATTATAAGTTTGATTGCTTTTAAAGCAGGTACGTATTTTAATTTATTTTAAAGATTATGATTCAGATAGACGATAAATTGATTTCAGAGGATATATTTTCCGAAGAATTTGTTTGCAACCTTACGAAATGTAAAGGTGCATGCTGTGTGGAAGGAGATGTAGGGGCTCCGCTAGATAAGGATGAACTTGAGATTTTAGACAGTATTCTTGATAAAATAAAGCCTTATCTTACACAGGAAGGCATCAAAGCCCTTGAGGAACAGGGAACATGGACAACCGATCCGGAGGACGGAATGTACGTGACGCCTATGGTAGAAGACCGTGAATGTGCCTATGTAACCTTCGACGAAAGAGGAATCACGAAATGTGGCATTGAAAAAGCGTATGAAGATGGTGCCGTAGACTGGCAGAAACCGATCTCCTGCCACCTTTACCCGATCCGTGTCACGGAATATTCTACTTTTACTGCCCTGAACTACCACGAATGGAGTGTATGCAGCGATGCCTGCACGCTTGGAAAAGAACTGCAGGTTCCTGTCTACAAGTTCCTGAAAACTCCGCTGACCAGAAAATATGGTGAAGACTTCTACAATGTTTTAAGTGAGGCTGCTGATGAATGGAAAAAAGCATATGGCTCTTAAATAAAAAAACCGCAGACAGATAACAGCAGATTTCTGATCTTACATATAGAATTTGTTTAAACTTTCTTTGTTGGAAAATCGCAAAGACGCAAAGTTTTTAAACTGTATAGATATTTTCAGGCGCATGGAAATCAAAGATTTCAGGAAAACTTTATAGTAAATTTTATCGCAGATAAAATCTTTGCGCCTTAAAAAACGGCTTTTTCATTATAATCTGCGACTTTGCGACTGAACAGCTATATATGATATAAGTTTAAACAAATTTATATTCTAAAACCGGAAAAACAAGTCTTAAGAGTTCATCAATTCCTGATTTTGTACGCTGATCACAGGACATCCTTCAAAAAGATTAAGAAGGATTTTAAGAATACAATTTAAATTCGCATTTTTGTAAAAAAACAGGCTATGCAAAAAGAAAAATTACGTGCCATAAGAAAACAGAAAGGCTATACCCAACAGCAGATCGCCGACATCATAGCCACTGATGTATCCAACTACAGCAGAAAAGAAAGCGGCGATGTAAGAATTTTCAAAGATGAGTGGGAGAAAATCTCACGATTTCTGGATCTCCCTATGGAAGAAATTTATGAAGATGACGAAGCGAAGACCATTATCCAGAATCCGGTATTCAATGACAGCCCGGGATCTTATGCTATGGGAAATGTTACCCATTTCAACAATGAAATGAGTCTTTCCATTATAAAAAATCTCCAGGAATATATAGAGCTTCTGAAGGATGAAGTGAAAAAGCTGAAGGAGGGGAAGAAATAAATTGATCCAATTTGAAATAAAAAAACCATTTCTTTTACGGAAATGGTTTTTCAAGTTTTATTTTAAAATTTTATAGGTTGTATAATCTTTAATCGTTTTTAATTCATAAATTTCTTCTTTATCTACATCTATGATCCTGATATTATCTAATGGAACATTCTGGCAGTGAATGAAGCTGATGAACATAGCATTAAAATCACCTTTTACAATAATATCAAATCCTTTTTCGGTTTCTAAAGAGCTGTACCATTCCCATTTTTTAATATCTTGGAAGTTATAGATAGTCATATCTATGTCATCTAACAATTCATCATATTTATAGTCATCATCATTTAGCTGTTTTATTTTATTTACAATTCCTTGTGGAAGAAGTCCCTCCCATTTCGGATCTTGGTAATGAAGATTTTTATTCTTTAAAAATGTCAATACAGCATTTTTAAAATTATCTAAAACTTCTTTAGCATTAGTTGTATTTCTCACCCTCACAATTTGATAGCCTTTTGAGAGCTTTTCACCTTTTATATTGTATTTTATGTTTCTTTGTTCATTCATGAATTTATTTACAAAACAGCATTTACAAAATCATTTTAAAATTTTATAGGTAGTATAATCTTTAATCGTTTTCAACTCATAAATTTCTTCTTTATCTGCATCTATAATCCTGATATTGTCTAATGGAACATTCTGGCAGTGGATAAAGCTAATGAATTGTCCAGCATTAAACTTTCCTTTTACAATAATATCAAAACCTTTTTCCGTTTCTAAAGAGCTATACCATTCCCATTTTTTAATATCCTGAAAGTTGTAGATAGTCATATCTATATCATCTAACAACTCATCATATCCATAATCATCATCATCTAATTGTTTAATTTTATTCACAATTCCCTGAGGCAATAATTCATCCCATTTTGGATCTTCATAGTGAAGGTTTTTATTTTTTAAGAATGTTAATACTGCATTCTTGAAATTATCCAAGACTTCTTTTGAATGGATTATATTTCTTACTCTAACTATCTGATAGCCTTTTGAAGGTTTTTCTCCTTTTATATTGTATTGTATCTTTCCTGATTCTGTCATCACTTTATTTTTTAATAATTACTGCTTTTTTATTAAATATATTTTTAAAATCTTCTATCTTCATAGAATAAGAGGTTCCTTGATTCATAGGTAAAGGATCTCTTAAAAATACTTTTTCAGCCTCCACCTTTTCAATTACTACAGCATGACCTTTAAATTCATCCGTCCATACACTTACAATTGCTTTATCTCCATCTTCTAGTTTTTCCAATAATTTAGGGAAAGTTATTCTGTTTTCTGCTATAACAACTATTTCATCTAAATAACTGTTATATAATGCCTCAGGAATATCTTGAATTCTTGCTCCATCTGTTGTCGTGTTTAAAGCACTGGCAAGATATTTTTCACTCTTAATAATTCCCTTATCATCTAAAACCATTCTTAAAGAAGTTGAAACACAAGTGTAATCCATAGATTGTCCAAAGACCTTATTTTCACTTATCCATCGTTCAATTCTGATTCCTGCATTTTCAGCAAAAGATTTTGTTGGGTCACCTCCTCCTCGTTGAAGTTTTCTTCCTCTGATGATTACTTCTTCCAGATCATGAACCTCATCAGCCAGATCCTCAGCTTTAGCCCCATTCTTCGCCCCCTGCATCAGTTCTTCTATAAACCTGAAAAAACCTTTGAACCCATTGGTACAAGCTTTTCCAAATCTAACAATAAATCTTGAAAGAAAAGCCAACAGATCCGGAATTCCAAGAGTCACAACAGAAAAAGTCTCCCGGGACAAAACTTTTAATAGGCTCGTTATTTTAGCCAGATATGTTTCTCCTTTTACAATATTTCCGGCACCTCCTGTAAAGATAATAAGCAGAATATTAATCAGGACTTCAAAAGCAATAATACCTATAAAGAAGGCCACCGTATAACGGGAAACATCTCCAAAGTATTCTTTCATCTTATTCAGCATTCCTTCCATGTCAGAGATTGAAATACCATTTGAGCTGAAAAGGTCTTTTATTCCCTGTAAGAATTTAGGAACATTTTCCGTCACCCAATCCAGTACATCTTCCGCTTTTTCCATCAGATCTCTTCTTTCAAGATATTGCTGGTACGAAAAAGTGGTTGTAGGCTGTAAAAGAAATTCTAAAATATATAGCAGACACTGTATAAGACTGACAAGGCCACTGTGAATACCACAATAAAAAGCATTAATCAGCTTAAGGATTTCTATACCCAGTTTTGCGAGTTCATCAAGATCCTCTTTTACATTGATGAGAAAAGATTTAATATCACTAATGACGCCATAAATTTTATTAATCATCTTTTTAAAGGCATCTGGAAGGTGGTCAATGGAAGCATTCGCAATCTTATTGGCTGCCTGCTCAACCATTGACCACACTTTTGAAAAAGCAATCTCAGCACCCTGAATAAAAGGATTATCTCCCAAACCTTCAAAGAACTGCACGGCCTTATTCATATTAACGGGAACCGGAATACCTCCGATAAGAGGAATTAATGGTGCATAATCTTTAAACTCAGGATTATAATTTTTTTCTGTTGGTTTTAACATTTCCAGCTGTTCTGCACACCATCCTATAGCATCAGCCGGAATAGAAGAAATATTTCCTATGATCTCTTGAAACCTTCTGTCTCCGGTATAAAACTGATATTCTCTCATTAACGCCTGATGAACAAAACCCGCATTAATTTTATCATTTTCAAAAGTATAAGCCAACTGTGTAAGATAGGCTGCTTCATCTTCCATAGAAGTAATATCCCTGAAAAACTGACCGTTTACTTTAGAAGATAATGGTTCTGGAAATCTTTTGAAAAGCTGCACAAAATAATCTCCCATCTTGGCAATGTAAAAGTCACCTGAAAAGTTTGATTTTTTGGAATCGGGCTTCTCGTAAAACAGAAAAAGAGCCTGCTTTTTTCTTTCGTTGACCTGATAGCTCCCGTAAACCTGAGAACCTGTTTCACAAGGAAGAACCTGTGCATAATATTCATATCCTTTTGCCCCCGCTTCATTCACTCCTGTTGAAGCAAAAGAAGAAACAGGATCATCTGTAAGATAAGAGTAACCCAAAGGAGTACCTCTGTAATCATGGAAAGGACTGCGGTAATCTTCAGAGCCTTGATCTGTCATTATACTTTGCAGGGCATTAACAGGCTGGTTCTGAAAATTAAAGATCTTACCTGAAGTAAAAATATTATTCAGTAAAGCCTGACTTTCTTCATCAAATTCATCAAGACTGTCTATTAAATTTTTCATAAATTGTGTTTAAGGAATTAATAATCTTTCTTAAAACGTTTCTGAAACAAAGCTAGCCTTTGAATGCGACAGAACTTGACGTATCTCATTAGAATTAGAAACTTAAAATGGTATAACAAAAAACCGCAGACTGATCTGCGGTTTTTCTTTATCAATTATTTTAAAATTAACTACTGTTTAACTACTGTTGCTCCCATTACGGCTGTTTTCGACTCTTCTTTTTTAGCATTTTCCCATCCGTCTTCCGGCATCAGCGTTGCTGTAATTTTTCCTTTTGCCAGGTATTTTTTAGCAACATCCTGAAGGTCTTTCACGGTAAGTGCTTTCACTTTTTCCTGATAGTTCAGGATATCGTATTTATCACTTCCATCCAGCTGATTTTTAGCAAGAGCGTTCAGCCAGAACATATTATCCTTCAGCTCCGTTTTGTTGTCGTTGTACTCCCCTTCTTTGTATTTGTCAAGGTCTTTCTGTTCAGGACCTTTATCAATCAGCTTCTGAAGTTCGGTAACAGCACTTTTCGTAAGCTTTTCTGCATTTTCAGGTCCGCAAGGGAAACTGATGCTGAAATTGTAAGCACTGTAAGGGATTTTATTCATGCTTCCTCTTGCTCCCCCTCCGTAAATTCCGCTTTCATCTTCTCTAAGCTTTTCAATCACTTTAATGGTAGCTACTTCTCCAAGCGCCGCAAGGGCCAAAGCTTCTTTCTCGTTGTAAGGAGTTTCCCCGCTGTAAGAGATTGTTACCAGACTCTTAGGGTCTTTTCCTTTTTTGTAAACTTTGGAATGATCCCCGGTCAGCTGTCTGTAGCCCGTATCTTTATATGTTGACGTTTTTCCGGATGAAGGGAGACTGCCGATATACTGCAGCACCTGCTCTTTAAATACAGCTTCGTCAATATTTCCTACGAAATAGAACTGGAAATTTCCGGCATTGCCAAATTTCTCTTTGTAGATGTCGTATGCTTTTTTATAATCTGTATTCGCCCAGTCTTTTTCCATTGGGAATAGTCCGATGAATCTCGGGTTCTTCTGGTTCATGAATTTGGCATGTTCATTGGAAAAATAAGCCTGAGGGTTAGACAGCAGGTTGTCCAGCATTGCAGACTGCTTTTCTTTATAAGCATTGAAAGCAGCAGGGTTGTAATTTAATTCTGTAAAATAAGCGTACGTAAGCTCCATAGCAGTTCCTAAATCTTTCTGGGATGTTCTTCCTGAAATCCCTTCATAATAAGGTCCTATCATTGGATTTACACTCACCTGCTTTCCTGCAAGATAGTTGGTAAGATCTGCTTTTGACAATCCACCTACTCCTGCTTCAGATAATGCCGCAAAAGCGAACTGAGTTTTGATAAAGTCTGCGTCTGAGATCAGAGAATTTCCTCCTAAGCTTCTTGCTGAAAATACAATTTCATCATCTTTGAAATCTGTCTTTTTGAAGGTCACTTTTGCTCCGTTGCTTAATGTCCAGGTTGTTGTTCCCAGTTTGGCATCCGTTTCTGTTTTAGCTATTTTTCCTTCTGATTTGAAAGGCTTCACTAAGTTTTTGATAGCTGCTTTCTCCTCGTAAGGCTTAAGATCTGCCATTTTCACAGATTCAAATGTATTCAGAACCATTGCTTCTGTAGGCATTGTAACGTTATCTTTCTTAGGTCCTGTAATGACAATCACTCTGCTGTCATCCTTCACCATTTTCTTGATCACTTCATTGGTTTGAGCCAAGGTAACTTTAGGAAGGAAGGACTTGGTATCTTCATATTCCCAGGCAATTCCCGGCATCGGTTCCTGCTCCAGGAAGTTTCTTACATACTCATCTACCAGCATATCACTTTCGGTCTTGTCGCGGTTGTTATAAGATCTTTCAAGATTGGACAGCATTTGTGATTTTGCCCTGTCGAGCTCAGTCTGAGTAAATCCGAATCTTTTCGCTCTCTCTACTTCTTCCAAAAGAACTTTCAGAGCGTTTAACTGGTTTCCTTCTTTTACCATGGCAAATCCCTGGAAAGCTTCTTTACTTCTTGCATAAGTTCCTCCATGATAAACCGATCCGAAGGTAAAAGGTGGATTATTTGAATTGATCAGTTCCTTTAATCTATTGTTAAGCATTGTGGTGGAAAGACCTTCTACAATGCTTTGGTTGTACTGCTCAACGGTTACATCCGGCCGATATGCCTCGGCATCTTTCATAATGAACTGAACCATTGAATTTGTAGCATCCGGATCAGTTTCTATGGCTACTAATGTTTCTTTATGATTAGGCAGATCAAATACTTTTCTTTCTCTTGGTTTGGAAGGGTTTTTATATTTGCTGAAATTATCTTTGATTTTCTTCTCAACTTCATCTACATTGATATCTCCCACCACTACAATCGCCATAAGATCCGGTCTGTACCAATCCTGATGGAATTTTCGGATCACATCCGGCTTGAAGTTTTCCAGTACCTCTTTTTTACCGATCGGAAGTCTGTCTGCGTATTGAGATTTGTATAATAATTTGGGAAGATATTTATCAGCCATTCTTTTGTCGGCACCAAGACCCAGTCTCAGTTCTTCCAGAACAACTCCTCTTTCTTTATCGATCTGTGCATCGGAAAGGGTTGCATTAAAAGCCCAATCTTCCATTACTTTAAGTCCTGCATCCAGATTTCCTGGTTTATCCAATGGGACAGGAAGCATGTATACGGTTTCGTCAAAGCTTGTGTAGGCGTTAAGGTGCTGTCCGAATTTCACCCCGATAGACTGTAGAAAATCCACCAGTTTATTGTCCGGATAATTCTTGGTTCCATTGAAGTTCATATGCTCCATAAAGTGCGCCAAACCTCTCTGGTTTTCATCTTCAAGAATAGATCCGGCATTGATAGCCAGACGGAAGTCTACTTTCTTTTCAGGTAATGTATTTTTTTTAATGTAGTACTTCATTCCGTTGGGAAGGGTACCAATTCTCACGGAAGAATCCAAAGGGATATTCTGTCCGAAAACATTTGAAGACATCAGGAAGATGACCGCAAATGAGGATAAAACTTTCTTCATATTATTAATTTTATTTTGGGACTAAAAGTATCAATTATTCACCACCTGAAGAAATCTTACAATTTGTATTATAGTTAAATTTGAGTTAAAATTAAAAAGACAGCAAAAAAGCCGGATATTCTCCGGCTTTTCGTACTGTAAATTGGAAGTTCTTATTTAAAATCCGCATCAGATGTAACGGTATTTAAAACCACTTTAGTTGTTTTTATTGTTACTTTTTGTCCTTTCCCGTCAATATCTACTTCAGAAGGGAACTTTATGCCTTCTGCTGTCATATAATTTTTTATGGTAACATTTCCTTCTCCCATGGAAGATTTGTATAAAAGCCCGGTAGCGGCATCAAAGTAAAATTTTCCTTTATCGGAAGACAATACATTGTACTCTTTAGCGTCCAGTTTTTCTACTGTTACTGTCTGAAAATTGGCAGGGTTAAAAGCTAACGCCTCAATAGTTGTTCCTTTTTTCAGTTCTGCAATATTATCGGCAGGAAAATCGGTTTTCTGTCCGGCTCTTTCTATATATCCTTTTTCACCGTCAAAAACCTGGCTTACCGTCTGTCCCATTGCAGTCTGTACAGATTTAAATTTATTGCCCATTTTTGTAGTGCTCATGGTAATATCCATTCCCTGAACATTCAGAGTATTATCAATAACCGTAGATTTTACTGCTTCTAATTTGCTTTTACCACCCAAAGCTTTATAATAATTATCAATAACTTCTTTTGGGGTCAGCTTAGATTTCACGGCTTCCGTCTTTGCGGGAGCTGCACTGGTCTGTTGAGCTGCTGCCGGTACGGCAAAGAGTACGGCACAGAAAAACGGGATGATGATCTTTTTCATATCTATAATAAGTTTAGGGTGTAAATATATGAATATTGACCGCAAGAAAATAAACACAGGGTATTTATAGAGAATATGGGATAATTCCGCCCTAAATATATTAAGGTTTTTTAAGAATATTCGAAATTAAACGATAAGATTATCTCTGTAAAATGGGCATATATGATGACTTCGGGTAATAAAAGATGAGGAATATATTAAAAGAAATATAAATTTGGCCCTGAGATAAAAAAACCTCCGATTTCTCGGAGGTTCTGAAATATTTATATCGGAATACATTATTTTTTAAGCTCTTCTAAAAACTCGTCGTGAGAGATTTTAGTTTCTTTTTTAGATGCTTTTTCAAGAATTACATCTTTCAGTTTAGCCATAGCCACTTCAGAAGAAATCTGTCTTACCTGCTCCTGATCTTTCAACATTTCAACAGCATATTTCTGGATTTCCTCATCACCTAAGTGGTGGATTCCGTAGATAGCCAACTGGTTTCTTACCAATTGCTCAGCCTGTGCCAATACATCAGCATAGTCTAACTGGATATCGTTATCCGTCATTAATTTACCTTCAATGATCTGGTATCTTAACTGGTTTTTCTCTGCTTCAAGAATTCCTTTAGCCTGTTCTTCAGACTGGATATTCTGGTTAGAGAACAATAACCATTTTACAAGGAAATCTTCAGGAAGCTTCACTTCTTCTTTTTCAGTAACCTGCTCCAATACTTTATTCACATAGTGAACGTCAGCATTCTGCTGGAAGTACTCATCCAGCTCAGATTTTACTTTTTCTTTAAGTTCTTCTTCAGATTTGATTGTCCCTTCTCCGTAAACTTTATCGAATAGCTCCTGGTTAAGTTCAGCAAGGTTCAATGAATAGAAATCTTTTACTTTAACTTCTACTTCAGCATGGTGTAAATGCTCAACTTCTTCTTTGCTGAATCCTAATTCTTTAGCCAATTCTTCGTCACCTGCAAGAGTTTCTTTAGATACTTTTACAGAACCGTCCATTTTCAAAGCTTTTACCAATTTGAAAGCTTCTTTGTTTTCAGCAGTAATGGTAACGTTCTTTGGGTGGTGGTGGTGCTCTCCTTCAGCATCTTCTTCTACAACCTGAGAAATCTCCAAAGCTACATAAGAATCTTTAGTGATTTTATCCTGAGGAACCTGCTCTGCAAAACGCTTCTGCATGTTCTCAATGCTCTTCGTAATTTCTTTGTCAGAAGCCTCTACTTTATAATGAGGAGCTTCATATTTAGCTAAATCTATAGTGAATTCAGGCTCGTATCCTACTTCGAAAGCAACTTCAATTTTTTCAGCGTTGTAATCCAGTTGGTTTACTGGCTGAGGAACAGGCTGACCAACTAATCTTAACTTGTTTTCGTTAACATAGTTATTCAATGCGTCAGAAACCTGTTTGTTGATTTCTTCGAATGCAATACCTGCTTCATATTGTTTTTTAACCATACTCAAAGGCACTTTCCCTTTTCTGAAACCAGGAACTTGCGCATTTTTAGCATAATTAATCAACTGCTTTTCTACTTTTTCTTTGTAGTCAGATTTTTCCAATGTCACTGTAAGTAATGCACTTACGTCATCATGGTTTTGTGCGGTAACCTTCATTATTGATTAAAATTTTAGGTTGCAAAAATATGAAATTTTTATGAGAATTACCTACTTATAATCAATTCTTAGCATTCAAATGTGCATAAATAAAAAACCGCTGAAAATCTCAGCGGCTTTACCATTAGGTTTATCTTTTTAATTGATCAGATTGTAGGTTGCCTGAGCATCAGTTTCCCCGCCGGACTGCACACCGTATACTACTCCATTTCCACTTACAGCAGAAGCTTCAGAGACAGAAACCGGCTCATGGTACAGCGTCAGAACAAGTTGACTTGGGGCAGAAGCATTTTTAACCGCTGTATTGACTACCCACTTCGTTTTGAGTCCTACACGTTTGCCGTCTGCTCTTGTAGAAGCAGCACCGTCAGTACGCGTCATTACAATATCAGAATTAGGGAAGTTGTATACTAAAAAGTGTTCGTCTTTTGCCGTTTCGATCTCTTCGTTGGCGTCTTCGTCCCCATTTTTGAAAATAACTTCCACATTGTAGGTATGTCCGTTGACTAATTTAACATTAGGGTTACTGGTGCTGTTTACCTGATAATCATAAGTTACCGCTGTTCCCGTAGCTTCATCCGTTACTTTCAGCAGAACATCAGAAAGTTCCTCCTGTGGAAGATCATCTTTTTCATCGTCATCTCCACGGTTACAAGAAGTTAGGCTTAAAGAAAAAGCAATCATCAATAGACTTATAATAAGTGTTGTATTTTTAAAAATATTTTTCATTTTTTTGATTTAAATAATTAAAATTGATATTTAAGAGTTACAATAAAATTTCTCCCCATTTCGCTGGAGAAGTATCGTAACCTGTTCAGATAATCTCTGTAAGAAGTATTGAATACATTTTTGACAGAGAAATCAACTCCGAAATTTTTTGACAGATTCACCCCTGCCTGAAGGTTCCAAAGCGAATATGCTTTGGGAGGAGTAGAAATATCTACTTCCTGACTGTAAGAATTTCCCTCCGAATCATATCTTTTGATAAAAACATTATAAATTGGGAATCTTTTTTGGGCAAGAACTGTTTTGTTACTTACGTTCACATAAAAGTTCTTCCACTCTTTTTTACTGAATTCCAGTGAATTGTTGAAATTAGCAGGCATCATCATGATCAGTGGCACATCATGGGTAAGGTCCTGACCGTATACATAAGACAGATTTCCCTTGTAAGCCAGATTATCATTAATTTTCAGGGCCAGATCCAGATCTGCTCCATACATTTTCACATCGATCTGCTGATAGCCATACACTACAAAGTCGCCGCCCCACTGGGTATTCCGGTACCCTATAGGAACCTCATTGATAAAGTTTTTGGTATAAAAGAAATATGGATTTACAGAGATATCCAGGCCACCCAGAACATTTAATTTGACATCAGCAATTAAATTAAACTGATTTCCGGTTTCGCTTTTAATCCCCATATCTCCTTCTTCTATAATGGCTGCAGAATGGTGAAGCCCGTCGGCAAAAAGTTCAGCAACATTGGGAGATCTTGAAACCCTTGCATAGTTTAGCTTCAGATTAAAATTATTTGACGGATGGTAGCTGATACCGGCATTACCTGAAAAATTATTATAATTTAATTCAGGCTTGGTAAGGATTCTATTCTGATTAATCCTTACTACAAAATCTGAATAATCCTTGGCATATAATCTATTCCAGTCACTCAGATCATACCATTTGGTCACTTCATAACGGTCAAAATCATAACGTGCTCCAGCCTCCAGATCGAGCGAAGGCAGAAGTTTATATTTATAGACAGAATAAACTCCAGCATAAAAACGGTCATAGTTAGGCACCAGACGTCTCGCTTCTGTTTCCGGATTGGAGTAATTATTCTGATATCCACCATTAATTCCTGTTTCAAGACTCCATTTTGGTCTTTCAATAAGATGGTTGATATTTAAATCATTTGTAATCAGTTCCAGATCCAGTCCCGGTTTTTTGCTAAGCTCTTCACTCCGGCGGATGTCATATTCTTTTCTGTGATTGTACTGAAAACTGTAGGTAGCCGTAAGCTTTCCAAAGTTTTCAAACCTGTGATACCCCGAAAGTTTAGCTATATGATGTTCGATCTCCTGTCTTGGATTATCGATATCATAACTGAAATCTCTTTTAAAAATAGGTTCCTGACTTGACAATGCCTCATACAAATCTTCAGCAGATCCTACATGTGAACTCCTCAAAATGCCTATTGAATTATTCGTTAAATAATAATCAAAAGAAAACCCTGAATTAAAAGTCATTTTTTGAACCCCGAAATTAAAACCGGAATTCTGAATTCCCGTATTCATCAATCCATAGTCAGGAGCTGTAAGGTCACCCAATTTTCTAAAGCTTCCGTTGGTTTTAACAGCCCAGCCGCTTTCCCAGGTTTTTGCCAGCTTTACATTGACATCTGCTCCACGCCCGTTTGAAATACCGGACAGAGAAACAGATCCCATAAGGGTATCTTTTTTAGGTAAGATCTGAGGCTGTAAAACCACGACCCCGCCTACGGCACCATTTCCATATTTAAGGGCTGATGCTCCTTTTACAACATCAATATGTTCGAAATTATTTACATCTACATTCGGAGCGTGTTCTACACCCCATTCCTGTTCGGCCAATTTTACACCGTCATTCAGGATGGAAACCCTGCTTCCATACAGTCCGTGGATGATGGGTTTAGCAATATTATTCCCCGTTTTAAGAACATTGACTCCCGAAATATTGGTAAGTAAATTTCCTAGATTCTCGGTAACATTTCTAGAAAGCACGGATTTATCCAGTGTTTTCATTACCAGACTTCCATTATTTTTATGACTGCCATGAACGGTCACCGTTTCAATATCATGGCTATGATGCTCCAAGGTAATAACTAAGTGTAAATCCTGATCAACTCCTATATTTTCAGTATAATCGTTACAATCAGGATGCTTAGCAATGAGTATATATTTTCCCGCAGGAATTTTATTCAGCGTAAACTTACCTGTATGATCTGTTTTGGCGGTAAATCCCCCGATCTTCACCACTGCATTTTCTAATGCCGTTTTATCGTGAAAATCATGAACAGTTCCTTCTACAGTATATGTTTTTTGTGCATGTATCAACGTCAGTCCACATAGAACCAACATCAGACTATATATCAATTTCATTGTTAATAGATTGATTACGTACCTTTTGCAGGTACATTTTTTTCGTAAAATTAGGTTGAATGGGTTTATTTTAATTGTAAAGTCAACAATGTAAAAAAGCATTTAATGAGTGATAATTAGATGTCAGATATGAGATTCAGATGTCAGACTTGAGATTATTAGAACAATTAATTCTGCCCGGGAACATCAAACTAAAAACGTTCAATCCCCGAATCCCTTAACCTGTATATCCTATCCCTAAAATCCGGAATTCTGAATCACATCTAACAGCTATCTACCAATAGCCTTAAACCCAAAATATTGAACTTTAAACCAAATTAAAGTCAATAAAAAATTTATGATTTATGCAACTGCGGGAGGCCCCCGAAGCTGAAAAGTGAATTTGGTCTGAGACCATACTTTCTCCTGAACAGCAATGACCTGTTTTACTTCGTGCGTAAAATGTTCGAAGGAAAAGCTGAATTCTTCAGGAACCAGTGTATGTCCTGTAGCTAAGAAATGACATGCCAGACAGTCGCCGGGCTTTTCTTTAGCCGAAGTTTTAGCCATCGTATTTTCTGTCTTTTTAAGATTGAAGATCTTAAAATTATCGACAGCATCATGATGGTGAAAACTTTGGGAAAACAGGGCAATGAAGTATATCCCAAACAAAAGTTTGGAGATAAAGTTCTTCAGATTTCTGCTTTCCTTAATCATTCTGTAAAATTATAAAAATAATTTAAGTTTTAAATTAAGTTTTCGTAAAACTATTGAATACGTCGGTGGAAGTGTTTTTTTTTGTTACAAAAAGATACTGCAACGTATATGATTATCTTTTCTATTTATTTTCTATACTAAAAATCCTTCGACTCCGGCTCAGGATGACACTCCTACTACTAACTGCCATTTACCGTGATGATTCACAAAAGTAAAAACATTATTATTGTAAAAGGGTCATCCTGAGCGAAGTCGAAGGATCTGTATTGTATTGTTTTTTATAATAATTGGATATTCAAGAACTCTTAAACTCCAAAACCTACAATCTTAACTTAACTGAGAACCCAAATGCTCCCATTCCTGCAGGGCTACTTCTAATTCTTCTTTAGTTTTATTGTATTTTTCTAAAGTTTCTTCAGAAGGGTTTTCTTTTGCGAATGAAGCTTCCAGTGTTTCAATTTCCGCTTCAAGCTCAGAAATCCTTTCTTCTACTCTCTTTAATTTATTCTGAATATTTTTTTGTTCTTTGCTGACAATGGTTGATGATTTCTCTTCCAATTTTACTTCTTTGGGAGCTGGTTTTGCCTCAACTTTTACATCATCGCTGTGAAGTTTTGCTTTTTCAGCAGATATTTCCCTAAGGGTTTCCTTTTGTCTGTATTCAAGATATTCACCAACACTTCCCAGGAATTCTTTCATTCTTCCGTCACGGAATTCATAAATTTTATCACAGAGCCCGTCCAGGAATTCCCTGTCGTGAGAAATCACGATCAGTGTCCCTTCAAAATTCTGTAAAGCCAGTTTAATGATCTCCTTAGACTGGATATCCAAGTGGTTGGTAGGCTCATCCATAATCAACGTATTGAATGGACGAAGCAACAGTTTACAAAGGGCCAGACGGTTTCTTTCTCCCCCGGAAAGAACTTTTGTTTTCTTGGTTACTGCTTCTCCCTGGAAAAGGAAAGATCCTAAAAGGTCTCTTACTCTGGGTCTGGTTTCTTCCGTAGCTGCATCTTCAGCCTCTTCCAGAACTGTTTTATTCGGAGTCAGTACTTCTTCCTGGTTTTGGGCAAAGTATCCGATGTTGACATTGTGCCCTAAATTCCATGTTCCTGTATAATCTTTGATGTCTCCGGCAAGAATTTTAGCTAAAGTTGTTTTTCCCTGTCCGTTCTGTCCCAAAAGGGCAATTCTGTCTCCTCTCTGAACAATAAAATCTACATCGTCAAAAATTTGTTTTTTTCCGTAAGCTTTTCCTAAATGATTGGCCTCAAAAATAACTTTTCCGGGAACCATAGACTGTACGAAACGGATATTGAATTTTGAAACATCTTCATTATCCACCTCAATACGCTCGATTTTATCCAATTTTTTAATAAGTGACTGTGCGAAAGATGCTTTGGTAGCACTGGCACGGAACTTATTGATGTTATCTTCCATCTGCTTGATCTCCGCATCCTGATTCTTTTTAGCCTGAATCAGCTTTTCACGGCGCTCTTCACGCATGACAAGGTATTTGGAATAATTGGCTTTATAGTCGTCAACTTTTCTATTGTTGATGTCAAAAGTCCTGTTGCAGACAGCAGTCATAAACTGTTTATCGTGACTAACCAAAACAATAGCTCCGGGATAATCTTTCAGGAAGTTTTCCAGCCAGATGATGGATTCCATATCGAGGTGATTGGTAGGCTCATCGAGAAGCATGATGTCATTCTTCTGAAGAAGCAGTTTGGCCAGCTCAATTCTCATTCTCCATCCTCCGGAAAATTCATCTGTAATTTTATGGAAATCATCCGCTTTAAAACCTAAACCGAATAATATTTTTTCCATGTCGCCTTCCAGGTTGTAGGCGTCATGGTTCATCAGAAGATCATTCAGCTCTGTCATTTTGTTGATCAGATCTGTGTAGGCATCGCTTTCGTAATCGGTTCTTGTTGCCAGTTGGTGATTAACTTCTTCCAGCTCATCTTTCCATGCATTAATCTGCTCGAAAGCCTGCATTGTTTCGTTCCAAACGGTTCTTCCTTTTACAAAATCAAGATCCTGTTTCAAGAAACCGATAGTAACATTTCCCTCAGGTACCACGCTTCCTTCGTAGAAATTAATTTCTCCGGAAAGCATTTTCAGCAAAGTAGATTTTCCGGCTCCGTTTTTTCCAACGAGACCTACTTTATCATCCTTTTTAATGGTGAAATTTGTATTTTGAAACAGATAGTTTCCTGAATGATGTAATCCTAAACCTTGAACCGAAAGCATTTTGTTAAATAAAAATTAGTGATGAATAATGAATTTTCGGGTGCAAAAGTACGGAAAAAGAAATGAATAGCCCAGAAATAAAAAGTGTCAGCTCTGGAATACAGCAAAAAGGGATGTCCTGACAGACATCCCTTCGCAACCTAAATTTAAAACTGAAAAGTACTGATGTTATTAACTTAATTCTGTTCGGCAACATAGGACCTCATCTCTATGGTGCGGCTCCAGAGATTATTATTGGGGACATTGGTCCCATACATAAAGTCTGCAATAAAGCTGTCTTCGGGAAGATGCAGCTCGGTAAGAAGATTGGGATGGATTCCTTGGTCTGCGGATGTACTGCTGGGCACATTCAGTCCCATGTTGATCAGTTCCGCTTCTATCTCATCAGCTGATTTTTGTAATGCATCATCATGGTACAGCCCAAAGTTGGCTGAAATATGAGTATATCCTGCAAAACCTGCATAATCATAGTGGGGTTTCGCAGCAGGTGAAAAGTTTTTAACATATGCTGCAAGATCTGTATAAAAGACTTCCAGAAAAGTATCGTCTATGATTTCCAGACCTGAACCGGTAAGATCTGTACTGAAAATTCCGGACACAGCATTATTGGTTTCCTCCAGCATTATTCTGCCGTACACAAACGGAAGCGTATTAAAGACGAGGTCTCTGGAAACGTAAGCCTGGGTGAGAACGACTCCTTTTTCGATCTGAAAATCTGACAGAAGTGCATTCCAGATTTTACTTCCTTCGGCATCGGTTTTTGTATTTCTCACTTCTGAAACATAGGCCTGCAAATCGCTGACATTCATAAAATCGGTAGAAATATAAACTGATTGGGGAGCCTGAAGATACCCACCACCCACATCGGCATGAGCTCCGGGAACGAAAACTTCTTTCCATACGGAACCGGCTGTCTCAATTTTGGTATCCTGCGTATTTTTTGAATTTTCAAAAAATCCGGTGAGCGGAAAAAAGAACCTGCATTCATTCACCGCACACAGATGAAGGGCATTTTCCACTTCCTGAGGCAGACTCATATCGTATGTGTTAAAAGGCTTGGACTCCACGGTATCAAAAACACCTAAAAACTTTATGGTAACATTTGCTGCGGGATAATCTGCCACCAGCTGGTTACAGAATTCTCTTGCCAGCATACTTCCCCTGCTAAATCCATAGATATAAAAATGATAGTCAATATTTTTGTCATTAACTGTATTCTGCACAAAAGTATTGGCTTTCTGCAGCTTGTCATCCGAAGAATACCCTTGTGCATCCGGAGGGTTAGCGCAGGTTCCCATTGCAAAATTGCTGTCTTCCCCGCCAGTAATCGTTCCTATTCCTTCGACATATATTTTGCTGTTTCCGTTGAATAAATTGAAGAGTTTATAAATATTCGTCGGTGCTCCTTTATAGCTTTCATTGTTTGCTGAGGGTATATCGGTTGAGCCTGCATTGATCCCGTTATTTCCGGTACCGTCAAAAAAAATCCCGACAGGCCATACTGTATTGTTTTCCATCGCTGTGCTTGCTTTAATTGTTGAAAGTTTTCCAGTACAGCGTTTTTGAGTTCGGTTCTGCTTTGAAATCTGTAAAACTTATTTTTCAAATTAACGGAAGAAGGAAAAGCGATACTAGCGTGAAAAATACCAAATAAAAAAATCCGTAGAAATACGGAATTACATTTTATCAAGAGAATATATGTTGTTCACAACAGCATAAATAACAATGCCTACTGTATTTTTGGCCCCGATCTTTTCCAGGATTCGCTGGCGGTGGCTTTCTACCGTTCTGGGGCTGATGAAAAGCTTTTCTCCGATCTCATTATTGGTATATTCCTGACAGATCAGCTTTACGACATCTTTTTCCCGTTCGGAAAGCTCATCTTCCATTTCAAAAAGAGATTTCTTCTTTGCGGAACTGTTCATATAGGTAAACAGCATCTGATGGTCTTCTGCTGTAAAGAAAACTCCATTTTTGTAAACCATGGTAATGGCATCAATAAATGTTTTACGGTCTGAATTTTTAGGAAGAAAGGCTGAAACCCCCAGCTTAACCATATAACCTAAAATGGAGGTTTTGTAATGGGAAGAAAGAATAATGATCCTGAGATCGGGGTATTTTTCTTTAAGAATTTCCACAAGTTCAAAGCCGTTCATAGGCTGCATCTGTACATCAACAAGAGCTATGTGGGGAAAATCATCTTCGGAAAGGCTTCCCAGCTTTTCAATAAAATCCGGGCCGTTATTGGAGGTAAGACAGACGGATATATTCTTTTCATTCGAAAGCAGCATTTTTACCCCTTCCAGGATCAGCTGTTCGTCATCAATTAAGGCTATTTTGATTTGGGAGTTCATGGTTGTTTGGAATTAAAATGATTAAACGGCTTCCTTTATTCGGGGTATTTTTCCATTTATGGACAGCATTCATGGATTTTATTCTGGATTCAATATTTTTGATGCCCATTCCTTTTTTTACGAGATCATAATCAAATCCCTGTCCGTTGTCAGAAATAATGACCGCCATATGCCGGGGATAATCTTTAATGTAGATCCATAGGTCTGTAGCTGTAGAATGCTTAATGACATTGGTCGTAAATTCCTGAATGATCCGGTACAGCTGTACTTCTATAAAGATATCTTTTTTCTGATATCCCGGCATTACCCGCATAGAGATATTGATTTTATGGGAAAGGTTGGCAATCATCTCTTCTACATAGAGTACAAATCCTACCGATTCGAGGTTGACCGGATACAGGGAATGGGAAATACTCCGGGCTGCATCAATAAGAGACGACATCTGGCTGTAGATTTTTTTCTTGATGATTTCGTCCCCTTTCGTATCAAGGTTGTTGAGCCACAGGGAAAGGATATTGAGCCTGTTTCCGATATCGTCATGGATCATAACGGCTATTCTTTTTCTTTCTTCTTCCTGGGCTTTGATATTTTCAAGCACAAGTTTTTTCTGATGGAGCACCTCAGCTTCATGCTGAGCATTCTTTTCTTTGATAATCCGGCTGATAAAAGACCTGTAGGCTAAGAGAATAAAGGATACTATAACTGTTATGGTAACAATTATAAGGATCAGCAGGCTAATATTTAAGGTTACTTCTTTAATTTGATGAAGGTATATAAAAATGAACAGTATAAAATGCTTGACAGAATATTATTCACACTGAGAATAATTAAGTAATCATTTTCTGAAAGATTGGCGATCTGATGCTGGATAACAAAAATAAATACTGAAACTGAATAGTAGAAAAAAATACAGGCATCCACAAGAAGAAAACGGTTCTCCGCGGAAGCGCCTCTGATTTCCCGGATCAGGGTAAATCCTGAAAGACAGATAATGATGATATTTGATATTACTTTTACAATATCGCTGTTGAAGGGATCATCAAATCCATATTTCGAGATCATAAATCCGACTGCAAGAAGTGCTGTAATGCCTAAAAAGTATTTTGGAAGCCCGAGTTTCCGGATAAATAAAGCGGTGACCAGAAAAAATTCACCGGCGATATACAAAGGATACAGGAAAGAAGTATCATTAAAATTGAAAAGATAAGGCAGAGCCAAATTTAATAATTCGATAAAAAAAAGAAAAGCAATACAGTAAAAATATTGCTTTTCTTTGGTATTCAGTATACGGTATTTTGCTGCTCCCAAAAATGTAATGGACAGAAGCAGACCATAGTTCAGGAATAAAATTGCTTTAAAAAAATCTGTCATTCCTATTGATGCTACATATTAAGTTCCAAGCTCGGGAATACGGCAGACAGGCGGGCATGGTTTCGCCCAATCATAGGTATTTGAAATAGTTGCCACGTTGCTTCCCTCCTGTAAGAGTTCATGGAAAGAAATAAAGATCAGTGTTACCAGCATTCTTTGGTAAATGTCGTTATATCTGAGTCCAAAAGAGCATTTAATGCCTAAAATCTCCGGACTCGGGTGGGTAAGGTCTTCCATAGAAACATAAAATCTTCTGAAAATTCTTTCCCCTCCAAATTCATTGCATTCACGGAAGAACCATTCCATTCCTTCATCTCTCCAGCGTTCAATAGCATCTACAGCAATATCCTGGTCCAGAACCGGCTGTTCGGTTACCGGGACGGAGGTATTGGTATTGCCGTCTATTTTGGTAAGGTCGCTGGAAAGAACTGCATTTTTGGTAACCGTAAATTCTTTGGTTTCCTGCAGCCTGAGATCATACTTAAGAGGTCCGAGGGTAGTATACTGGTATTCGGTAATACTTTTATCCACATGTCCCTGTGCATCCAGAGGGAGAAAAATCAGGACCAAACTGCCGTTGAATACGCCGACTTCTGCGCACACATCCACATATTTGTTTTGTTGCTTGATTTTATCAATCTGTTCTGAAGAAAGTTCGAAAATGTAATTGGTAGGAATTAAATTTGCGATTCTGGGATAGTCTGACACACATCTGCCCCATTCGGCGGTGGCCAGTTTGTAATCGTTCTCATTCATAAGTTCATAGTTATTTAGTTGCATAAAATTATACAAACTAAATATCTTGCACAAATAATCGCATCATAAATTTATTATTCGTAAAATAAATTTAATTTTAGCCCATAAAAATTTCAGATTACAAAGCGATTAAGGATCAGCTGCCCTATTAATAATTCCTCACTGTGATGTGATAACAACTCTGCTGCCGTTCCCTGATGTAATAAATTCTCCCGGCATTGGCATAATACTTTAAAACTTTTTCCAGTGCGGCCTCCATTTTAGGGTTGTATTTCAGTACATCATTGAACCTGATATAGGAAATATCAAATGAATTGCCGTAGTTATGGGAACTTATTCCTAAAGACGCATTGGAATTCACTCTTCTCAGCCTGCATTGATCTTCCAGTGTTCTTGTGATGGATGAAACGGTAAAAGTATGACCTTTTGTCTGTTTACTGAACCTGGATGCGATATTTTCGAGGGTAGTTTTTGCTTTAGAAACCATATAAGGTCTGCTGTAATCGAGTTTCTGAACCCGGTATCCTTTTCCGGTCTTTTTTATTTTATGAAATTTTCCACTGCCTATATATTTTTGTACTGTTTTGGAATCTTTCAGCAGTTTTACATTAAAACTTTTGGAGGCATCCAGATGCGGTTTGTACAGAGCGGTAGGCTCTACTTTCAGGACCGAGGTCAGATCATAGCAGGGAAGTGCTTTTTTTGCTGCCTGCGGGTAATAAAAGCTATACATAAAGGGCACGAAGGCTACACAAAAATACTTTCTCATTAACCACACTTTTAAATTACTAAACGAAAGATAAACATTTATGATATACTATTCAACTTACTGAAAATGTCATTACAAAAAAATTCTCAACAAACATTAAACCAAATTACTAAATATGTAATTTTATATTAAGAAATCCTGAAACTTTTTTAAGTTTTATCTTTTTATTTCAAAATTTAAATTTTACATTTGAGATACATTTTAATAATAAACATATGATAAAAAAACTTTTTGCTGAATTTTTCGGCACATTTTGGCTTGTTTTCGGTGGCTGCGGAAGTGCAGTTTTTGCTGCCGGAGTTCCCGACATCGGTATTGGACTTTTAGGGGTTTCTCTAGCCTTTGGTCTTACTGTTCTTACGATGGCTTATGCTGTCGGACACATTTCTGGCGGTCATTTCAATCCGGCTGTTTCTTTCGGACTTCTGGCTGGAGGGAGATTTTCGGCTAAAGATCTTATCCCTTATGTTGTATCACAGTGTCTTGGAGCTCTTCTTGCTGCAGGATGCCTGTATGTAATTCTTAATGGCTCAGGAGCTGTAGACTTTTCGAAACCGGGGGCATTTGCTACCAATTTCTATGGAGAAGCAGTCTACAACGGAAAGGCATTCAGTATGGGAGCGGCATTCCTTGCAGAGTTTTTATTAACAGCTTTCTTCCTGATTGTTATTATGGGAGCTACAGACAAGTGGGCTAACGGGAAATTTGCGGGTATTGCCATCGGTTTGGCTCTTACCCTGATCCACCTTATTTCCATTCCTATTACCAACACTTCGGTAAACCCGGCCAGATCGCTTTCACAGGCTGTTTTTACAGGCGGACTCGCGATGTCCCAGCTTTGGCTGTTCTGGGCAGCACCTATTTTAGGCGGAATTACAGGCGGACTGATCTACAAGTTCCTTCTTCAGAGAGATACTATTGAAGTTACTGATTAACATTAATTTTAATATTTATACAAAATCCTGTCGTCTGGCAGGATTTTTTTTATGTTGAGAATCATTCGTTTGTAAACAAATTTTAGTTTATTCCTTCTCATTTACGGGGCTGTTGCTGTTTTACATTTATGAAAAGAACAGAAACAGTTACTGGATAATCTTCCACATTTGCTAGTTACTCTTTTGGCAGGTAAATAATAAGCTTCAACTTTAGTTAAGATTAAATAAAATAATAACTTAAAATTTAACTAAAATGAAAAAAATTCTCTTTTTACTATTCTTTGTATTGATTTGCGAAAACCAATTGACCGCACAAAGAAATACAGCTCCCGCACCAACTTATAACATCACGGTTACCAGAAATGATATTTTTGGCGAAAATGTACCCGGTCATGCCCATACGGATGTTAAATTTGACATTAAAATCGGGTCCAATGAACGGGTCGCTACACCTTTTCCTCCAGATATCAGTACATTCAGAACTTATAACTTTCCTGTAACTTTCACACTTCCCGGAGGAACTCCCCCAATCAGATACGGCAAAGTAAGCTTTAGCAATCCGTCTACATTATACAGCGGATATTACCCGCTTCCAACTGCCATTGGAGACCACACTACAATTCCTTCAGATCCCACTATGATCTATTATCCGGGTCAGTTTGGATATGGCGTAGACATTACCTGCACAGGCCCTAATCAATATCTCATAGGTGTTACCAGGTTTGAATGCTATATATGTGTTCCGGGTGGTGGCACAGTATCAAAACAGGTAACATCACAGCCTAAAACAGCCATAGTATCAAATCCTGATATGGGAATAAGCGAACTTTACTATACAGCTGCAGACAGAGAAACTGTTTCAGTACGTGTTATTGACCTTAACGGTAAAACTGTGAGAGCATATACTACGGATATAGGAGCCGGACAAAATAAACTGCCGATTGATCTTCAGAATCACCCGGGAGGCACATATCTTGTTAAATGGAGCTCCAGCACCGGCGCAAACGGCACATTAAAAGTGGTGAAAAACAAATAACCATGGTTTAATACTTATACCCGACTCCTGTAGAAATGCAGGAGTTTTTTATTTATTTTTTCCTGATTTCAAAAGGATTTCTGAAAATAAGTTCTTCCTGCCTGCCTTTGATCTCCATTTTACGCTGGAGTAAATTCAGGGCCATTTTCCGGATAAAAAGATCTTTGTCAGTCAGTTTCCAGTAAGGATCCTCATGGACTCTTTTGGGCTTGCGTATAAGATAGAATTCAGTTTCCCAGGCATCTGCATTGTGGTAAAATTCAATAATCCCGCAATGCTCCGGAATCAGACTATGCTCTATCATGCCCATGGGGAGCAGAAAGCTGAAGGCATTGCAGATATAGTCGCCGCATGAGATCTTATCATGTTTCAGGAATTTCTCACCGGTATCTTTATTGAGGTACGATTTTTTGAAATCGTTTTTGAAATCACTTTTTGAAAGCTTAATTTCAATTTCATGGCTAAATCCTTCAGCATCTATCAACAGCATATCCGCTTCCCAGTCGGCCTGGAAATAATTCGTCAGTACGATCTCTTTTTCGAAATCGCAGTGGGAATGGATGTATGCGTGAACAAGCTCTTCTATTTTCAGCATTACAATTAAAATTTTTTAATTAAGTTTACTTTTTTTGAAGCTCTACTATCCCATAGTGCAGCCATATTCCAAATACACCTGTTTTGGTAACATACTTTTCATCTTTTCCAAATGTGACGGAAGTACCGGGCTGTGTCTGGCAAATAAAAAAATGTCCACCATCTATGCAATTCATTTTCCCGGCTTTATGCAGATTTGTCCAGCCGAATTCTTTATAGGCATCACGGCCATTTTCCACATCAAATATGAATCTCTTAATCGTAACCTCATCTTTGCCTCCATCTCTTTTTGAGGTCATAGACCACCGTACCAGATCAGATTTTTCTTTAGCAGGAATTTCGTCTGGATCAGCATCTTTAATTCTCGAAACTACTAAAGTATCTGTAATCCCGGCAACTCCGTTATTGATTTCATTTACCAGGTAGGTTCCGGACCAGATATCTTTTCCGGCCGTTTTTTGTGCTGACAAAAGGCCGGATAAACTTATGAGCAGTAAAAAGAAATTTTTCTTCCAGTCCATCGTAAAAATCTTTATCTGTTTATTTCTGATATCAGGAGACCAATAAGCTGCATCCGCGGATATCGGAATGATCTATTCTTCCGAGCACCTGGAATGTATCTCCCGGAAGGATTTTCCCCAAGTCCTGCGTTGCTATAAAACAACAAGAATGGATATTGGCAAGATCTATAATATTTATCGCTCCGGTTCTTCCCTCTTTTTCGTAGGAAAAAGGGTCTTCTGCATTCCGGACCATTATCTTCATCCAATTAGGGCATTTATATTCATTGTTTCCAAGAGAATAGGCTTGCGAAAGCAATTCTGTCATTGAATATTCTGAGTAAATTTTTTCTGTTTTAAAGCCATTCTGCAGAATCTTCAACAGCTCATCTTTGGTCATTTCTTCTTTTCTTCCCTTCATACCCCCTGTTTCAATAATCGTCAGGTTCTGAGATCCGGAAACTGAAAGGTTCAGAGATTCAACGGAATCCAGAAAGTCCAGCAGGGCAAAAGATACTCCGAAAAGAATGACTTTTTTGTCTTTCAAAGTGCTTAAAAGCTGAAACAATTCTGAATGGTTGTAAAGAAAATATCCGTTCTCCGGCTTAGCAGATTTCTTCATGAGATAATCCACCATATAGATCAGTGAAGAGTTCTTCTTTTCCAGATAGCTTGGAAGCAGACCGAGAAAAATAAAATCTTCCGGTTTTCCTATAAACTGTTCAAAGCTTTTATAGATACTTTCTTCATAGACCGCCGGATCTGCAATAAAATGTTTCGAAAGATTCATCTGGGTGGTTCCTGAACTCTGAAAAAACAGATCAGCCGATGTACTTTTGTCTAAGATCTGATGGTTTTTAAACATTTCTATCGGCAGGAAAGGAATTTTTTCCAGACTGCGAACCTCATCCGGGTTTATTTTCAGAAAATCCACGAACTTTCTATATATCCCAACATTTTCATACTGATAATGAAAAGCTGCCAATGATGCATCCAGGAAATCCTGTTCTGTCTGTATGCTGAATATATTTTTCAATTTTTGGGGATTTTTTTTAAAGCCATTACCAACTCATAATGAATCAGTTATACAAAAGACTGTTTTTTTAATTTTTTTTTAATCTAAGATTTACACTTTGGTAAACTTCTTGCAATCGTTAATTCGGAATATGGATTAAAAACAAGAGTGGACCTTGGTTCATTCGGAAATTACCTCTCTCAGGGGTAATTTTTTTTTGTTCCGTCCGCAAAGGTTTTGAGTTCAAATTCCTGCTCAAATACTCCATAGGTAAAGTAGGAAATCCAATCACCCAGATTAATGTATTTTGCTTCAGAATCAAGATCCAGCACCATCGGAAGGTGGCGGTGGCCATAAATAAAATAGTCAATTTTCTGAGTCTTCAGCTTTTCTTTTGAATAGATAACGAGAAATTCTTTATCTTCTCCTAAAAATGCTTTATCTTCTTCTCCGGAGATCATTTTATTTTTCTGTGAAAGATACAGTGCCACCTTCATGGCAATATCGGGATGAAGCCATTTGAAAAACCATTGTGCCACAGGATTTGTGAACAGTTTTTTCATTCTTTTGTAACCTTTATCGCCGGGCCCCAGGCCATCTCCATGAGCCAGCAGAAACTGTTTTCCGCCCATTTCAAAATACTGCTTCTTATAAAAAACGGTACATCCTATTTCTTCTTCCAGATAATCTTTCATCCACAGATCGTGGTTTCCCACAAAGAAATAGATATGAATTCCGCGGTCTTTCAGTTCGGCTATTTTTCCGAGAACACGCACATATCCTTTAGGAATAACGTGCTTCCACTCGTGCCAGAAATCAAAAAGATCACCCATCAGAAACAAAACCTGGGCATCTTCCTTAATCTCATCCATCCAGCGTATAAATTTCTCTTCACGCACTTTGCTTTCCTTCGGTGTAGGAGCACCAAAATGCTGATCTGAAGCGAAATATACTTTTTTTCCAGGTTCTAAATTAATAATCGTTTTTAACACCGGTCTGAATTTTTATTGGTCAATACTGTTACTTATTGTCTTCTGCGAACCATTCTCCATAGGAGTTTTCTGTTTCGTGAAGTTTAAGATAGGCCAGAGAAACCTCAGCAGGAAGCCTTGATTTTATTTTGGCAGCAATGGCATACAGCATATTCTCACAGGTAGGCTGAAAGCTGCAGTAGATCACTTTGTGACCTTTATTTTCAAGGTCTTCGCCCAATCCTTTATGGGGAGACAATGCATTAACAAGAACTGCATGATCCCAGACATCCACAATTTCAGATTTTACGATACTTTTAATATCTCCAAAATCCACCACCATCCCGTTTTTGGGATTTTCCAAATCATTAACCGGCTTCCCCTTTACTGTTACAAAGAGCTTATAGGAATGGCCATGCATATTTTTACATTTCCCATCATAGTTATACAGCACATGGGCTGTCTCGAATGTGAAAATTTTTGTAATACGTATCATAGTGCAAAGATATGACAAAACATAATGATAAGTTGCGTACGGGGAAAACAGAATTTAATGGAAGGTGTAAATTAGTGCAGTTTACTATCTTAGTATGGTATGAATAATTTTTTTATCATTTCAAAAATTTCTTTTAGTCACTAAATAAGTAAGAGCAGGCTATCCTGCTCTTACTGTTTAAATTTAATGGTTTTATTTTATTTGATATTCATAGCAGTTAATTATAGTAGTAATAGAATCACTGCTTTAAAATATTTACTCATTATCCCTTAATATATTCTTGACAATAGAATAAAACTTAAAACAAAAAAGGCCAAAATACCTACTATAATTCCAAAACTAATCCCAGCCCATTTGCGTCTTATTTCTTTAGGCTCTTTATCAAACTCACTGAAATATTTTAAATATTTATCATTTTTAAATAATAATTGTTCATTGACAATCCATGGAATAGCTAAAAAAGCTATTATAAATATCCATTTATATGAGTTCCCTGGTTCCCAAACAAATTGTATTAATGATTTCTCTAATATTGCCTGAAAAATATTGAATAATCCATATTCTATAAGAATTATTAAACCACCCATTTGAATACCTGAAATAATAATATTTTGACCAGATATACGGTTATTTATTGCATTCTCACTCGCTGCTCTTATTTCTTGTGGCGAACTATTTTTCTTCTTTAGTGCATTTGCTATAAAAGGAATTTTATAAATTAAATCAAAAATTAGAGTAATAGGATAAGTTATTATTTTGGAAGCTATTACTTCAAATAAATAAATAAAATAGTGAATATAATTCCAAATTCTTTCCATAAGTTCTATATTTTTAAATTTTAATAGCTTTATTAAAAAAATCGCGTTGATTTTCACCGCGATTTTTCATTATCAGTATACTTGGAACGTTGTCCAAAGTCGTTAAAAATTAATGGCTTTTATATTCATTATAAAATTTTGAAATAACTTTTTCAAGCTCATCAAAATTATAAGCTAATGTATTTGAAGAAATCGAAATGGGTGTATCATATGTTTTATAGGTTCTCTCTAATAATTTTTTCTTTATACCACTTTCGTTATTTAAGTATTTATTAGGATCTTTTACATTAATAATCAAAAATTTTGTTGACATAACATTAATACTTTTTATTGAAGTAATATCACTCCAAAAAATCATTCCTACACTTACATAACTAGAATTATCAATAATTCCTTTTTCATTTATGATAAGATTAAATTTCTTTGTGAAAAAGCTTTTTATTAAAATAATTAAGCATAATCCAAAAAACAACATTGCTGCAATTCCTGCAATACGTATAAATATTACATTTCTAAATATAGCAGAAGTAAATTTGTCAGGATTAACTGTTAAAAAGATACCTAATATTATAAATATTAGTGAACCTAATAGCAGTAATATTAATTTTGTTCTACTACTTTTGATTTCAATTGTATTCATTATTTTATTTATATTTAATTATCTGCTTTATTCAATGCACTACTCACCCAATCTTCTGCAATATCACCACCCCAAACTCCTCCTACAATACCTCCTACAATGCCACCAACTGCGGCACCAATAAGTGTTCCCTCGGGTCCAATAAGAGTGCCTATAGCTCCACCAGCTTTACCTAGTGCCCACGCACCTGCTGCGGCTCCAGCCATTCCTCCAGCTACATTCGCTGTTGCTACTTGAGCCCTAACACCGAATTTTCCACCATCTTGATAAACTCCATAAGTGATTTGTGCAGCACTAATTGCATAACCCACGTATCCTGCTCTATTGGCATATTTTCCATACATTGCTGTAGTTCTTAAATAGCTACTTCGCAAACCTATTTGTGAATCTACAGCTCTACCCGCGTAAGCAGTACTTCTTACATTTCCTAAATTATCTACCCAACTTCCACTGTTGTAAAAAGAGGTACGTTGATCAGCAACATATTTAAATCCACCTCCTATCGCAGTTGAGCCCCAGTCTGCCCAATTTTTATAAGCATCCAATGGTAAATCTCCTAAATTTTGAAGTGGAATTCTATGCAATACTCCTAAATCCAGTTCGACATTTGCCTCACCATTTGTTAAAGATCCACTTGAGCTCATTGCTCCAGTCCAATATAGCAGATGACCATTACTTATACCACTGGCACGTCCAGACATAACGTCTCTATAAGCCTGTGATTCTATAAACAATCCTCCAGTGCCAGGAGTTCCCCCCTGATTTCCCGAACCGTCTCCTCCGCCTCCGGTAAAGCCTTGAGATAAGAAAGAAGATCCTCCAAATCCACTATATCTTACATCTGGACCTCCAAACCAATCTGAACCGTTTATAGTAGTTAGTGGGTCAAATTCCCAACGCATCACTCCGTTCGCATTATAAATCATTGGCTTCCATCCGGATCTGTAAAACTTACGGGATTATTAAATGCATAATTGTATGGAGAATATCTTCGCATCTGCTCTGCCAGTGGGTCTATCACACCCCATCGGCCAATGTCAGCCATATACATTCTGGCTCCATAATCACTCCATCCGGTTTCTTTCTGCAGCTCTTTGCCTGGTAATTGTAAGCCGCATTTCCTGATAAGGCATTATAACTTTCAAGTTTTAATCCAAAAGCATAATAGGCATTTAAAATTTCAGATTGTCTGCACTATTTTTATAAAATAAGAGTATTGACTTCAATACTCTTATTTACTATTTAAAACTATTAATAATTCTTTCTTGGAACTACCATGAACATTAAAATTATAGTTAATATGAATAATATAAATAATACTAAATATCCTTTGTAATTTTCTTTAAAATTATAATCTAAATATGCTTGCTTATTTATTAGTAAATAATAAACAAAAAACATAAATATTGGTATAATCAAAATAAAAATATACTTATGGTAAATGTGTAAATAGTTACCAAAAAATACATTATCAATACTTGAAAAATTTAATTCGAGAAAAATAGTAATAGCACCAGCTAACCAAAATTTCTCATAACCAATATCTTCTGTTTTGAATGTATTCATTTTTTGAAATAATATTCTTAAATGGAATATAAGATAAAATATGAATTTTACCATATCAATGCTTTACAGGCTTAACCATTGCCATTAAAATGATCATTATTACAAATAAAATAAACAGTATAAAATATCCTTTGTAACTTTCTTTAAATCCATATTCTAAAAATCTTTCATTTTTTATAAAGAAATAATAATAGAATAATAATTGTGCCGGATATAGTAAAAAAAATATGTATTTATTAATTAAAAATAAGTAATTGTTAAAAAATATACTATCTATACTTGACAATATTAGACCCGTAAACATTGACATTATCACACATAACCAAAACCTCTCTGTCCCTCTATCTTTATATTTAAATTTATCCATTCTTTTATAAAGACAATCCATATGAAAGATCAAATAATCTATTAGTTTTATCATTATTATCATTTTTTAGGACCTAGTCCCATATCATTAAAAATACTCCTTCCAGTTACTACTTGATATCCCCCTGTTACAACTCCATATAACAATGCTGCGCCCATTGTCCAAGGGCTTGGAATGACACCAACACCTGTCATTATATGGCTTACAATCCTCTCAGTATCACCTATTTGACCATCCCTATACTGAAGCTCTGTAGCATAAATGGCTGCTCCCGCTAGAGCATATCCTCCATATCTGGCTACTTTACTTAAAGTTGCAGCCGTAGCTGGCTTTATTTTAATGCCTGCCATAGTTGTTATTCTATAGGGTTTCGCTGCATCATCTAAAACCGTATAATTTACAGAATAATCAGGCCTTAGGGCTTTGCTTAAGGAATATGCTCCAAAGCGGGCTACAGACTCACTTGCAATTAAGTGCCCAGCACTAAAATATCGATTGTTTGCAACATCTGTAAGACTATTTTGAAGTCCATTAGCTAGATTTATCATATGTGCAACCATTTCCTGAGAAGTACTTTCATATCCTGCAGCTCCTCCTGTCCAATATGACAGATAGCCATTCTTTGAGATTTTGGCGTCTATACCTCTTGATGCCCATCCAGCTCTAAGATTATCCAGCAAATAGTCATTTGAGTTACCCAATGATGATAAAACAGAATAGCCATTTCCTCCTCCATACCCTCCTGATTCAATACTTCCGGTATTTCCTAGTCCTAGCCAGTTTGGATTATTACCTCCTGAATAAGCATCAGGGCGGGAATCGCCAGGCATCTTAAACTGATGCGGTGCCATCCCATCCGGATCTATAAAGCTTACAGGATTGTTAAAGGCATAATTATACGGAGAATATCTTCTCATTTGCTCTGCCAGGGGATCTATCACACCCCATCGGCCAATATCCGCCATATACATTCTCGCTCCGTAATCTCCCCAGCCGGTTTCCTTCTGCAATTCTTTGCCGTTATACCCGTAATTATAGGCAGGATTTCCGTCTAAAACATTATAACCTTCATGCTTTAAACCAAAAGCATAATAGTTATTTTCTTCAAGAGCTTCTGCGCTGCCAACTGCGTTTTTAAAATAACTTAAACGAACATTTCCCAAGTGGTCCGTATAGCTGTAAATATACTTATTATTTTCAAAAATTATTTATAACTAACTCTGATACACTAGGAATAATCTTCAACCATTTAAAATGTTTTTTAGTGGCTAAAAAAGTAAGAGTAGGCTAGCCTACTCTTACTTTTTAAATTTTTATGTTTTATCTTGTTTGATTCAATAAGGAATATATTTTTTAATGTATTTTTTTTAATATAAACAAATTAATGAATATTAGACACCATGAAAAAATAATTGTTAATATAATTATTAAGCCATTGACTGTTTTTTCATTCTTTTTTTCATTAACCCATTTATTTCTTAATTCCAAATATTTATTCTTATATTTTCTTTTGTTGTAAATTAGAATTCCAACCATTACTAATAGAAAAACAATCCATCCATATTTAAGTTTCTCATTTTGAAAAAAAAGTTCTTTTATAAATAATAAAACATTAATTATAATCCAGGTCTGGACTGCTGATACGCTTATCAATGCGGTCGTAGCATCCGCTCCGTCTCTTTTGTAATAGAATTTTGCAACCCTATAATAATGGTAATCAAAAAAATCTTTAATCATAAATTAATTATTAAAATGGCTAAAAATATTATAATCTGTTCCTAGCCGACTATTATCTATTCCTGAAGCAATCCTGTCGGTAATAGTAGTTCCTGTAATTGCTCCAACAGCCAAGTCTGTAATACCATATACTATTCCTATGGGACCTGCATATATTAAACCAACACCTAAAGCAACTTTAGCTACAGTTCCCCAACCAACTTTATTGTCTGAAACATCTTCTATTATACTTAGACCCACACCTAGATAGCCTAAATACTTTCCAGCTTTTCCAACTGTTTTTAAGTTTTTTGATAAATTTCTCAAAGTACTAATGGAGCCTCCTTTTGCCCCAAATCTTAAAAAAGCTTCATACTTATTTAAATGAAGACCAGTATAACCTATTAAAGCAGACCCAGATAAAAAATTGCTCTTGTCTGAATATTTAATGCCTTCAATAAAATCTCCAAAAAAGCTTGGTTCATAAGTATTTTGCATTGATGCTAATGACTTATCATTCATTACGCTTATCCTATGCCCAACTCCCCAATTACCTTCACTGTATATTTCGTTACCTAACCTATAAGTGGTTTGACTAGCATTTCCAGCCCACCAGATAAGATCGCCATTACTATTCATACTGGAAAATATTCCCTTATCCCTACTGGCCCATGCAGCTCTAAGATCATCCAAAAGATAATCATTTGAGTTACCTAATGATGATAAAACAGAATAGCCATTTCCTCCACCATATCCTCCTGATTCAATACTTCCGGTATTTCCTAGTCCTAACCAGTTTGGATTATTACCTCCTGAATAAGCATCAGGACGGGAATCACCAGGCAACTTAAACTGATGCGGTGCCATCCCATCAGGATCTATAAAGCTTACAGGATTATTAAATGCATAATTATATGGAGAATATCTTCTCATCTGCTCCGCCAAAGGGTCTATTACACCCCATCTGCCAATATCAGCCATATACATTCTGGCTCCGTAATCTCCCCAGCCGGTTTCCTTCTGCAATTCTTTGCCGTTATACCCGTAATTATAGGCAGGATTTCCGGCTAAAACATTATAACCTTCATGCTTTAAACCAAAAGCATAATAGTTATTTTCTTCAAGAGCTTCTGCGCTGCCAACTGCGTTTTTAGCATAGCTTAAACGCACATTTCCCAGATGGTCTGTATAGCTGTAAATATACTTATTATTTTCAAAATTGTAATAACCTTCAGCTGTTGGTACAAATCTTAAGGTGAGAGGAGCAGTTGCTGACAATCCCTGTGTCTCATACTGGAATCCGTCAAGGTATTCCGTTGTTTTGGAAGTCTCTGTATTCTGCCTGCCCATACCATAGCTGTATATCTTTTTCAGCTTGGTACCATCTGCCCTGTAGAAATGCCTGGTATTGACATTATAGTCACCATCTGTGGCTCTTGGTACGAAGGTCTGATCAAACTTTACATAATTTGGTAAATTAAAGAAGTTATAATCAATCTGTAAAACCCCTTTATCTACATGATCCTTCATATTCCCGTTATCATCATAAGAAATAGTGTTCCCGGAAGTATCAGGATAGCCACTGTAGTTTCCTGAAGCATCAGTAACGGTATTGAGCTTATTTCCTGTATAATTATAGGTAAGATCGTCAATAAGCTGTGCTGTTCCTGAGCTGCTTTTCCCATTTCTCTGCAGAGAGGTGATGTTTCCGTTCAGGTCATAGGCTAAGGTTTCATCAAAGAATCCGTTCTGCGGAACAGAAGCCGCCGGTTCAGAATAGATTCCTTTTTTTAGCCTGTTCAGACCATCATACTGGTAATTATACTGTTTTAAAACCTGATCTAAAGCTGTTTTCCAGGTCACTTCCGTAATATTGCCGTTGTATTTCCCTGTAGAACCCTGAGAGGTATTCTGGGGATTAAAATACTTCATCTCATAGCCGAATAGCTTGGTTCCGAGTGCAGCCGGATCATTGATTTTGGTCAGCGCACCACGGATGTCATACTGGTAATCGATGCTTTGAAGCCCGCCCCCCACTTTTTTATTGGAAAGCTGTGACAGCTCATTATAGGTATTTTCCGTCAACAGTTCCACAGGACCGCTGTCTACCTGATGACGGTGCCTGGTTACCCGGTTCTGGTTGTCGTAATCAAAGCTTTGGGAGATTACCTTTTCTGTATCCATGTTCAGTCTCTTGTGATACACCTTGGTCTGTTTGGCCATCCCCACAAAATCCAGCTCCGATTCTGTTCGGGTATATCCACCCAAATGATTAATGCTGTACGTGCCTAATGCTCTTCCTTTTTTATCATAATAGACATAGCTTTTGGTCCAGTTATCATCTTCTATATTCTTTACAAGGCTCAGGGTAGGCATCGTCTGGGTATTCACCGGAGCATTCTGTGTATCGGTAATCACCGGCTCTCCCAATATGGTGGTAGGAAAAGCAGGATTAAAATCATATCCCGGATAGGTATCGTAATAATTTAAGGATAATAAGGTGACCCATTTGGTAGAATTCGGATAGGTACTGTCCTGGTTTCCATAATATACATTCATTCCCTGCCTTTCAAAAAGAGCCGCACTTAACCTGTTTACATTATTGGAATCATACCCGTCTACAACAGATTGTTCAGTGCTTCTTGCCGCTCCAGTTCCTATCCCTGTAATGGCAATTCTCCCAAACTGATCATATTTTGTATACAGCCACTGTCCTTTCACTCTCAGATTGGCATCCTGAGTAGCTACTAACCGGTCCTGATTATCATAAAGCATATATTCCCAGCCTTTCCCCGGAACTTTTTTCTCCACCAGTCTTCCCAATCCGTCGTAGCGGTACTGGTAACACAGCTTGTCCAGCATCGCCTGATCGGGAGCCGAAGTGCCCACCGCCAATGGCGGAATCACATAGACCAGCTGGCCATATTCATTGTAAAGGTAATAGGTATCTACATTCTGGGTGCCGTCATTTTTTCTCACCAGTATGGTCTGTCCTTTGCCATTCCTGAATTCCGTGGTGATGTTTCCATCCGGATCGGTAACGGAAGTTTTCATCAGCTGGTTCGTAGCATAGGAAGCTGAAAAGGAAATCCCTGAATCCGTTCTCCCTTCTATCCAGCTTGTTGTGATCCCATATTTTTTTACTTCATTAGCTGCGTTGGTACCGTAAGCCATATTGGCAGGCTTCTGGGACCAGGCGGTTCCGGCCGGCACAACCTGGCTTACTCTTGTGGTAAACAGGTCGTCATAGCGTTTTTCAGCATAGATCTTTTCACTTCCGTATCCGGCGGAAGGGGCATTGGCCAGCGGATTGGTATAGATGGCTCCGTTCGCTGTGCCCGGTTGGGGAACAGGAAGGTAGCTTTTGGCCTGTCTTCCTTTTGCATCATATTCTATAGGAACAACAACGTCTCTTCCAAGCGGCGTAGCTTTGATGGCAACGGCCTGAATAGGTCTTCCGAGCCCATCAAAATACTGCACATTCTCTGCTTTCTTAATACAGTCTGCATCCAGACAGTTTTTGGTATAGGTATAATTCTCAGTGGTACTGGGAGTTGTTTGCGCGGAGATGGTTAATGAAAAGAGAAGAGTGAAGAGTGAAAAATATTTTTTCCCCGATAATTTTTTTTCGGATATTACTTTTTTTCCTCTATCATATTCTTCATTTATCATTTTTATTTTTTCATTATCTGTATTCATTTGTTCAGTTTTAATTTTGAGGTTTTGATGCTTGATACCAGCATGCTGATAAGCTCATTGATGTATTTGGATGATTTCTCAAAACGTTCCGCATCTATATAATGTGTACCATGCAGAAGTTCAAGCCAGTAACAGGTTTCGTTAGCTTCCTTAAGCGAAATAGACAGCTTGCTGATAAAGTCTGCCCTGCTTTGGGCAAATTCTGCTTCACGGATTAATGCGCCAATGGCTGTTCCGCTACGCAATAACTGTTTTGACATGACAAACTCTTTGGATTCTGTTAACCTTTTGTATTGCTCAACGATATGAATGCTGAAAGCAAAACTTTTATCTTTCAGTACATTCTTACTTTTAATTTTTAATTCTTCATTCATCATTCACTAGTGTTTGTAGTTGTACTGGTTCTCCTGCAAGGTTTTTCCGTCTGCGTCCTTTACCCGGATCAATCGACCTGCATTATCATAGATATTGACGGTTCTGATTCCGTTCGCAGAAATGGAGTTTGTCACTCCTACCAGAGGATCATACGTGGTTGCTGTAACACCGAAATTCTTCAGGGCAGGATCTTTTCTAAGGTTTTCCAGGGCTTGTATAAGCGCAGGTTCGTTAGCCGGATTGTCACGATCCGCATTGGAAGCGGCTATGGCAGCGGTCACTGTAGAAAGGGAGGCTACCTGGGAATAGGAGGCTCCTGAGATAACAGCAATAGGCAGGGTCTGGTAATATCCCCAGATCGTTGTGGCCGGAACTCCGCTTTTCCCGGTTACCTGTACCAGATTCCCTTTGTTGTCATAGACATCCAGTGTGGAAGCGGTAAAAGGACCCTGGGTCTGCCTGTTGTAGCCGATTACCGAGCTGGGGTATATATTCGCTGAATGATCAAATCTGGTTTCAGATTTTCCGGTGGTTTTACCCTCTTCTTTTACTTCTGTTTCTACCGGTATACCTGTCATATTAGCAGCCAGCAGCTTGGTGAGGTTTTTATCCTGGGCGTATTTATAAAAGCTTTCAGTCACCGTTCCGTCCGCAGCTGTACTTTTTGAATAGGAAGGTTTGTAATTATCCGACCTTACATTGTTCTCGCTTGCGGTTTGCAGGAAAGATGCTGCAGATCCTGAAGGGTAAGCTATGGATGTGCTCTTTGTCTGGCTGATAAATGCAGTTTTGGAATAAAACCCTTCATCGGTCTGATAATCAAGATTGTCTGCAATACCAAATGTGTACTGATAATCATCTTTTCCCAGAAGCTGGTTGGTCTCACTATACATTTCTTTTTTCTCCAGGATTCCTGATCTTAAAAGGTTGTAGTAAGGCTGGAAATTAACGGTATTGCCACCTACCGTAGTCTGATACGATGGATAATCCTTATCCAGTTTGAAGAAGTATTTTGCATATCCGTTTCCTGAACCATCTGTTACTTTTACATTTTTAAACATGATTCTGCTGTCTTGGGAAGTATAGCCACTTGAAGCGTTTGGAATGGAAAAATCATCATAATTGTAAGAAATTTCTTTTACCGGGGTACTGCTGTTCAGATCATTGTATCTTTTAATGGAGCGTATTCTGTATGATGTAGATGGATTTGCATTACGGTAAGGTCCAGGCTTTGCCACGACTTCTATCAGCCCAAAATTAACCTGCCCGTTCTGCATCGGTACATTGGCGGTGACGGTATACTGACCGGGATAGTTATAAAATTTTATCCCGCTTCCTTTCTGGTTGGTGGTCAGCACCTCAGTCCCTCTTTTCAGGGTATAGGTGATCCTTTTATTCTCAGGTACGGGAGGAAGGAGAATAGGCTCTCCGGTATTGGGATCAACTGAAGTATAAACGTCGCCATAGTTTACCCAGAATGTTTTTTTCTTTGAAGAATCCCCCGGGATCGTAAAAGAATAGGTCAGGGTTTGTTGGGTATCAAAGCTGAAATTTAAAAACTCCTGTTGCTGCTGTGTACATGGATCTGTATAATCCAGGGTCAGGGATTCCAGGTAAGCGGCTGAGTTTTTATCAGTATAGGTCTCTGAATTTTCATATTCATACTGGATAGCGCCTTTTGTAGGATAAATAATTTTATTAAGAACACCGGATGGATTAACGGGTACACTTCCCTGACAGGATCCGCCTGGCGAAGCCTCCAGGTTGAGAGGATTATAAAGAAATGCAGTCTCTTCAAGGGTATTCTGCCCGTCCATTTTCTTTATTTTATCCAGCTGCCTTTTTTTGTAGGTAGCATCCCCAGGATTTGAAGGGAAAGGATAGGAATACTCAAAGGTATATTCCGCCACTTTACCGTAAAAATTATTCAGCATTACTTTTTTAATGCTGTAAGGGTCATTCATGGTTTTTTCCAGGGTCTGGTCATAATCATAAATGATCTCAATATTTCCAAGAGCAGTATTTATTTTCTGAAGCTGGCAGCTTTTATACAGCAGTGTTGTATTATCAGTATCGTACTTTGTATTTTTCTGATAGGTGAAATTCGCAGTTTCCACACCATCGGCATTGGTAATTCTGGTCAGGAAAAAGGCTGATTTGTACTCCCATCCCCAAAGCCCTTTTTCATCATAAAAACTATCATAAACGGCTGCTGTAGAATAATCATTAAAGTAATAGGTGCTGCCATCATCGTCCGTAATGGTAAAGGAGTCTATAACCAGTGTAGCGGTATTATTCTGTTGGGTATACGCTATTTTGACGTGGTTAAGAGGGGTAAGATCCACAAGACGAAAAGTATTCTGCTCAATGTTTCTTTCTATTTTAAATTTCCCGGAAAACCCGGGAAGGCTGTAATAGTATTCATCATCGAAGACGTTTTTTTCATAATGAGCGCTTGCTGCATTCTGAAACGCTTCATCCACCATAATCCCGTTGATTTTTCTTGAGATCACCCCGCCCTTGAAGATAGACCAGCCTGCTCCAACTTCGCCTGCCGCATCGTCTGAAGAAACATCTGTTGGATTATAGCTCAGCTGCAAACCAAAATTCGATCCTCCATATCCTGAAAGACTCATCAGTGGTACGGAAATTTCAGGTATACCCACCGCTACTGATGGCGGCGTATCTGTATGCCCGGCAAGGGAAGCGAGCGAAGGCACCGGATTGGAAGTATCTCCAAAGTTAACACCCTGAAACTGGTGCTGTGCCTTGAGATTTCCAGATAAGCTTACCAGGCTTATAAGACACATGTAGATTTTTTTCATTATTTATGTTTATTTTTTTATTAATTTGGCATTTGCCGTTTTATTCGCATCCGTTTTTATCGTCACCAGATAAGCCCCCTGAATCAAATTCTGGGTATTGATCTTCGTTACTTTATTCTTAGTTTTTAAGCTCTGAAGCTGTCTTCCGCCCATATCATACAGCATAATATCAGCCTCCTTAAAATCAAAGCCTATTTCCACATAAGCATAATCTGAAACAGGATTAGGATAAATCTTAATGTCCTGCTTTTCAATCAGCTGGTCAAGCTGTTTATCTCCCAGCTTCACGATCTTCCAGTTCTCTTTTCCAAGTTCCTCCGCACTTGTTCCTGCCAGAATAATGGAACCGTCCCTGTTCAGCTTAATATCTGAAAGTCTCTCCTCTCTTTTCCTGGATTCTCCTTTGACATGTTTTCTCCACTGCTCATTGCCATCGGCATTGAGATAGAGCATCCAGAAGGTTTCATCATCTGCCTCAATTCTTCCTTCTGCCTGAGTGTAACCGCCTAATAAGATTCCTTTGGTCAGGTCTTGGTTCCTGGCTCCCCGATCCTGGCTCTGAATAACACTCGTTCCCATCAGAATATCACGGTTTCCGAAATTGTAGGATTTCTGCCAGATCTCTTCGCCTCTTTCGTTTAAAGAGATTAACCATAGATCGGTTCCTTCTTCTATTCCTGCAGTTTTGTTTCCTGATCTCTCGGATCTGGATTCGCCACCAATGACGTATCCATTTGAAGTTAAAGCAAGAGTTCTCAGATGATCATCTCCTTTTCCTCCAAAGTTCTTTTCCCATTCTGTTTTTCCGGTTTTATCCAGCTTGATCACCCAATAATCTCCTTCACCAAAATTTTCAGTTTTCTTTGAACCGCCCAGGTTGCTTCTTGAATATATCCCAACCAATACACCTCCATCCTTTGTTGGAATCATCTTTTCAATTTCATCCAAGCCTTTTCCGCCTAAAATTGACTGAGAGATTTCTTTTCCATCCTTATCGAGCTTTATAATCAAAACATCTTTGGAGCCATAACCTTTAGTAGTACCCTGAGCCTGTCGAAGGGTGATATTCCCGGCTACAAAGAATCCGAGATCTGTCGTCTGAATAACTGATCTTGCTTCTTCATCGGATGCTGATCCTAACGTTTTCTGCCAGAGTTCATCCCCAAATTCATTAAGCCTTATCAGCCAGATATCGGAGCCACCTTTGGAGTCTTCTTTTTTATCCAGACCTTTTCCTGAATATGAGGTGCCTGAAATCAAAAAACCTCCGTCCTGTGTAGAAACAGTTGCGGAAAGATAGTCGTGGTTATTTCCTGAGATGTATTTCTCCCAGACCTCTTCGCCTTGTTGGTTAAGCTTTACCAGATGGAAATCGTAGCCGTTATTCTGCTTACTGCCTTCAGCCTGAAGCTTACTGCTTTGAATACTGCTTCCCGTGATCAGATACTGTTGATCTATGGTTGTGGTCACCTGGCTTAGAAAATCCTGTGTAGAGGATTTCATATCTTTTTGCCATAATACTTCCTGGGCCGACAGACCCAAGATGGTGCACATCGTAAATGCACTGATGTAGAGTTTTCTCATCTATTTGTGTATATTAGTTCGTATATTTTTGCAAATTTAACATTTTTTAACACACATGCAAATCTCATTGCTGAGATTTAATATAGATCATGTCACTTATCTGTGTTTTATAATGTTTCTTATACAACAAAGGTATTTCTTCAAAGCGACAAAGCGTGTCGTATTATAAATTTTACAAAATAAATTACAGTTGTATTAACTGAAAGAAAAACATAATGTAATGACCCTAAGGTCAAGCGGTTTATCCCAGCTTATCCAGCCAGTCGCTTTCCAGTCTTTTAATCTTTTGAGTTTTTGAATCAACCAGGACCCAAAGGGTGCTTGAATCAACAACAAGCTGATCATTGCAGTAGAACTCGACTTTTCTGGGCTGCCGGATTCCTTCCGGAGCTTTCGGATAGGTTTTAACGGTGATCACATCTCCAAGGTAAACCTGCTTTTTGTATTGGATATGATGATCAACGAGCATCCATATATCTTCCGGATACTCGGTCTTTTCCTTTACTTTTTCCCAGTGTTCACCAGCTATTTCTTCTACCCAGTGCACATACTGCACATTGTTGACATGGTTGTTCCGGTCTATATGTTCTTCCGTTACCTGAATCTGTTTTTGGTATATTAAATTCATTTTTTTCAGCTCCATTAATAATCAAATATATGGACTTTAAGTTTTTTTATTCTTATTTGAACGAAAAACCTTCCCAAAACTGAGAAGGTTTCACCTCTGAAAATTTTATTTTAATATGGAAAATGATCAATGGAACTGTGCTGTTTCCGTAGAGTCTTTCATGGCTACGGTCGTCGAAGAACCGTTAGTTACCACATTCTGAACCTCATCAAAATAGCCGGTACCTACGAATGATTGGTGTTTTACCGCTCTGAATCCTTTCTGCTGAAGGGCAAACTCCCGTTCCTGAAGTTCGGAATAGCCTGCCATTCCTCTTTCTTTATAAGCCAAAGCAAGTTCAAACATTGCAGTATTCAGTGCATGGAAACCTGCCAGCGTAATGAACTGGAACTTATAGCCCATTTTTGCAAGCTCCTCACGGAAATTAGCCATTTCTTCCACACTAAGCCTTGCAGCCCAGTTGAAAGATGGCGAACAGTTATACGCCAGCATTTTCCCGGGAAACTGAGCATGGATTCCTTCTGCGAATTTTCTGGCCTGTTCCAGATCAGGATTAGAAGTTTCCATCCAGATCAGGTCAGCATAAGGTGCATAAGAAAGACCACGGTCAATACCCTGCTCCACTCCATTATTTACAACGTAAAAACCTTCGGAAGTTCTTTCTCCGGTTACAAATTTTTTATCTCTGTCATCAATATCCGAAGTCAGAAGATCTGCCGCATCTGCATCTGTTCTTGCGATAATAATACTTGGCACACCCAATACATCCGAAGCCAAACGGGCCGCAACCAGCTTATTAATAGCTTCCTGGGTAGGAACCAAAACTTTTCCACCAAGATGCCCGCATTTCTTTGCCGAAGAAAGCTGGTCTTCAAAATGAACCGCCGCCGCTCCGGCCTCGATCATCTGCTTCATCAGCTCAAAAGCATTCAGGTTTCCTCCAAATCCTGCTTCTGCATCTGCAATAATCGGAACTAGATATTCTTTATCCCCATTACCACTTACCGACTGGATCTGATCTGCTCTCAGTAGAGCATTATTGATCTTTTTCACGACAGAAGGCACTGAGTTGGCAGGATACAATGACTGGTCAGGATACATTTCCCCGGAAAGGTTCGCATCAGCAGCCACCTGCCATCCCGAAAGATATATCGCTTCCAGCCCTGCATCAACTTCCTGAACCGCCTGATTTCCGGTTAAGGCACCCAGCCCGGCTACATAATCCTGGTTATTCAGCTTGTCCCAGAATTTTTTGGACATTTCTGTCGCAATGGTATACTCAATGGTATAGGAACCGCGAAGCTTCAGTACTTCTTCAGCCGTATAGGTTCTTTTTACTCCTTTCCAGCGGGGATTGTTCAGCCAGTCCTTTTCCAGAGCCTGGATTTGTTCTTGTCTTGTTTTCATAATATTTGGATTTATTGTTTGTTTATTAGGGATTAGGTGAAAGGTTGCAGGGATTAGGGTTTGAGGGTTGTTTGAGTTATAATTTATGAAATATGAAGGTGAGTTAAAGCAGATTGCTTCAGTATAGTAGAATCTTCTGGTTTTTTTACAAAGTCAATTTTCCTACACTCAAAACTCTCCTACACTCCTACTCTAAGACTCTTAAACTCTCCCACACAAAACTCCTTTCACTCAATAAACGGGTATGCTTTCAGAGTCAGGAATTCTTCAAATTGTTCTGAGAATATCAGTTCATTGAAAAGTTCTTTGGCTAAATTGAATTTTCCGTTTTTGAAACGCTGTTCGCCTACATATTTTTCGATATGTTCTATTTCTTCGGCCTCCCATTGGAGGATCATTTCACGGGTCAGGGTGAGACCGTTGTCCAGTCTGGCTTCGTTTTTCAGCCATTGCCAGATTTGTGTCCTTGAGATCTCAGCAGTGGCGGCATCTTCCATCAGATGGTAAATGGCAGCCGCACCGGTTCCCATCAGCCAGCTTTCAAGGTAAAGAATGCCTACATTGATGTTTTTTCTCACTCCTTTTTCGGTAATGTCACCTTGTGGAACTTCCAGCAGATCTGTTTCTTTGATATGGTATTCAAATTTTTTATCAATCTGATTTTCTGCCGGCATATATTGATCAAAAACATCTTTTGCAACAGACACTAAAGCCGGATGCGCCACCCAGGTTCCATCATGCCCGTTCTTCACCTCACGTTTTTTGTCATTACGCACTTTTTCAAAAGCAATACTGTTGGCTTCATAATTATTTTTTACAGGAATCTGTGCAGCCATTCCTCCAATAGCATGAACGTTTCTTTTATGGCAAATCTCGATCACTCTTTTTGAATAAGCGCTCATAAACGGAGAAGCCATAGTTACCTGATCTCTGTCCGGAACCATAAATTCGGGAAGGTTTCTGAATTTTTTGATGAATGAAAAAATATAATCCCATCTTCCGCAATTCAGACCTGCACTGTGTTCCTTTAATTCAAATAAAATTTCATCGATCTGAAAGGAAGCTGTGATCGTTTCTATCAAAACGGTAGCTTTAATAGTCCCTTCAGGAATTCCCAGGTAATTTTGGGCAAAAACAAAAACTTCGTTCCACCATCGGGTTTCTTTGTAATGTTCTAATTTCGGAAGGTAGAAATAGGGACCACTCCCGTTTTTCAGCAACTGTTCAGCATTAGAAAAAAAATAAATTCCAAAATCGGTCAGTGAGCCGGATGCTTTTTCGCCATTGATCTCGATATGTTTTTCCGGAAGATGCAGTCCTCTTGGCCGTACCTGAAGAACAGCTGTTTTTTCATTGAGCTGATAAGATTTTCCATTTTCAGCAGTAAAATCTATCTTACGCCGCACAGCATCTGCAAGATTAATCTGTCCCTGGATACAGTTTTCCCAGGTTGGCGAACTGCTGTCTTCAAAGTCAGCCATAAAAGTTGATGCACCGGAATTTAATGCATTGATGATCATTTTCCGGTCTACAGGGCCTGTGATCTCTACTCTTCTGTCCAACAGATCGGCAGGAAGTGGTGCGCAGCTCCAGGTACCATTTCTCACTTCTTCAGTTTCAGGCAAAAATGCGGGAAGGTTTCCCAAATCAAAAAACTGCTGTGTATTTTTTCTTTCTTCTAAAAGTATCAATCTTTTTGGATTGAAATTTTGATGAAGAGCTACCAAAAAATCTGTTAATTCCGGAGTAAAAATCTCTCCAAACTGCTTCTGAGCTTTTATTTTTAATTGAGTTTCTGTTTCCATAACCTGTTGATTTTGTGATTTGACATTACAAACATAAATAAAAATATTCACAATCAGCGAACGTTCGCTATTTATTTTTAAAAATTATTATGCGAATAATCGCATTCATTTTTCTATATTTGATTATGAATTCAGAAAGTGATTTTATTAAAACCGTGTTCGGACTGAAGCTGAAACAGCTGAGACAGAAGAAAAACTGGTCTCTGCAGGATCTTGCTGTAAAGACCGGTCTGTCGAAATCTTATTTAAACGAAATTGAAAACGGAAAGAAATATCCAAAGCACGATAAAATCATCCAGCTTTCAGAATCCCTGGGCTGCACCTTCGATGAACTGGTTTCCACCAAGCTGGATAAAAGCTTAGCTCCTTTTAATGAGATCCTGCAATCGGATTTTTTCAAGGAAGTACCGCTGGACCTTTTCGGTATCAGTAAAAATAATCTTATCAGCATTATCAGTGATGCTCCCAAAAAAGTAACCGCATTTATCAATGCACTGATTGAAATCTCCCAGAATTATAATTTAGGTAAGGAGCGTTTTTATTTTGCCGTACTGAGGTCTTTCCAGGAGCTCTACGATAATTACTTCCCAGAAATTGAGGAAAAAGCAACGGAATTTATCCGGGAAAACGGACTGGATATCCGAAAAGACCTGAGATCTTCTGTTTTGGAAAGCATTCTTACAGAAAAATTTAATTACAGCATAAGGTCTGAAGATTTTGAAAAATTCGGAACTCTGGACAACCTGCGTTCTCTTTTTATTCCGGAGCAGAAGCTTCTCCTTCTGAACCGGAAGCTTGAGAAAGACCAGAGAACATTTATTCTGGCCAAAGAAATAGGATTCAATGTTTTGGAATTAAAGATCCGCCCGAACACTTATTCATGGCTGGATTTCGGAAGTTTTGAGGAAATTCTGAACAATTTTTACGCTTCGTATTTCGCCGGAGCTTTATTGATCCCTAAAGAGCAGACTATTGGAAAAACCACCGAATTTCTGCTTCAGCATACCTGGGAACCGAAAAGCTTTGAGGAACTGATCGAAGGCTTTACAGATTCTCCTGAAACTTTTTATTACAGGCTTACCAATCTGCTTTCTTCTGAATTAGGTATTAAGGATTTATTTTACCTGTGTCTGGTGAAGAAAAAGGGTTCTGACAAGATCCAGATCTTAAAGGAACTTCACCTCAACCATCAGCAGGCTCCTCATGCCAATGCAACCAACGAACATTACTGCCGGAGATGGATCGCCGTAAAAAACCTGCACCATTTAAAGGAAAATGAAACGCTCACGGATGCCCAGATCTCACATTACAAAGATCAGGGAGTCAGCTATCTTGTTATTTCAACATCACAGAAAAATCCTTTTTCAGACGGAAGCAACAGAAGCTACTGTCTGGGAATTTTATTAAACACACAAACGATAAAAAAGATCGGTTTTATAAAATCTCCGACTTTAAAAACAATCAATGTAGGAGTTACCTGTGAATCCTGCAGCATTCCGGATTGTGAAGTAAGGCAGGCACCGCCGGTCCGGCTGGAAAAGGAACATTTTAACCTGAGTATGAAGAATGCGGTTGAAAAGATCAGAAAGCAGTTGATAGTTGATAGTTGATAGTTGATAGTTGATAGTTGATAGTTGATAGTTGATAGTGTAAAATTAAAACTTTGAAATCTAACTTCTAACCTCTAGTTTCTAACTTCTCATAAAACACACACAAATGATATTAGATTTATTTTTCCCTAACCGGTGTATTGAATGCAACCGGATCATAGATGCGGATCTTTTAGTCTGCAGTTTATGTTTTGAGCAAATTCATTTTACCCATTTTGATTATTTCAGTGAAAACATCATCAAAGAAAAATGCAGGCTCCTGTTTCCAGTTGAAAACACTTATGGACTGATGAAGTTTGAGGAAAATGGACTGAGCCGGAAACTCATCCATGAACTGAAATACAAAAGCAGGGAAAATGCGGGTAAAACTATTGCCGAATGGACTCTGGAACGTCTGGACTTCAGAGATGAAAAACCTGATATTTTAGTATCTGTTCCGCTTCATCCCAAAAAATTAAGGGAAAGAGGTTACAACCAGCTGCATTTATTTACAGAGGTTTTGTCCAGGTTTTACCAGATCTCATTTGACCATGAACTGATTGAAAGAAATCATTATTCAAAAGCCCAGGCTTTAAAGGATAAGAAACACCGTCTGGAAACAGTAAATCCTTTTTCTCTTTCGAAACCGATCTCCGGGAAACACGTTCTTTTAATTGATGACGTTTTCACTACCGGAAATACGGTATCATCCATTGCCTGGGAGATTTTAAATGTAGGAGATAACAGGGTGAGTGTTCTGGTGATGGCAGTGGATGCGTAATAATGGGTTTGAGGGGATTAGAGTTTGAGAGTTTTAGAGTCTTAAGGAAGGAAAATACAGTTTACGGATTCCAGGTGGAGATGCCTGTGATTTACATGGCTATTAAAACCAATACTTTTACTCATCAAACCCTAAACCTCTCAAACTCTATAACTCTCCCACTCAACACCTTTTCTCTTCCGATTCTTTTTCTTAATTTTCCGGTAAACTATTGATCATGAAAAATTTGCTTTTGCTGCACGGCGCACTGGGACACAGTGATATTTTTAAGCCTTATGAAAAGGAGCTGTCAAAGCACTTTAATATTCATACGCTGTTATTTTCCGGGCACGGGAATACAGAGCTCCCTGAAAAAGAAATCAGTATCGAAACATACACTGAGGAAATAAAAGATTATTTAGAAAAAAAAGATCTACAGGATGTCTGTATTTTAGGGCACAGTATGGGAGGTTATGCAGCACTTTGCTGTGCGCTAAGGTATCCTGAGAGAATCAATTCCATTATGACTTTGGGTACAAAATTCGACTGGACTGAAGAGCAGGCTTTAAAGGAAAGCAAAATGCTTGATCCGGAAGCTATTCTTGTAAAAGTTCCTAAATATGCAGAACAGCTGGAAAATCAGCACGGTGCAAAATGGAAACAGCTGCTGCCTGCCATTGGAGAGATGATGGTTTCGCTGGGAAAAAATCCTCCTTTGAATGAAAACAGCCTTTGGGCAATTAGTATTCCCGTACAGATCATGACCGGAGATAAGGATAATATGGTAAGTATAGAGGAAAGCATCGGTGCTTACCGCAGTATTCCTAATGCAAAATTGGCCATACTTCCGGATACCAAGCATCCTATGGAAAAAGTACGGCCTAATTTATTATTTGATCTGATGAAAGATTTCTGGAACCTTTCTTAGAGACTGTTTAAATTTTTAAAATATCGCTGATTTGACAGATTACGCAGATTTTTATAACTGAAATAAACCTGCTGCATCCTCTTAATCTGCAAGAGAAATATTTCTTCAGTATTATTTCTGGATAATAATTATTGAATGCAACTTAAACAGGTTCTTAGTATTTATCGTTGAAGTTTTTCACCGTAGCTTAAATCTCCGGCATCACCAAGTCCTGGTGTAATGTATCCTTTTGAAGTCAATCCCTCATCGATGGCCCCTACCCATATTTTTGCATCAGGATAAGCTTTCTCAATGGTTTCCACCCCTTGTCTTGAAGCAATTGCCGCAACAATATGCAGCTGGGTCGGAGTTCCGTTGGTCAAAAGGTCTTTGATAGCCTCAATTAAAGAAGCCCCTGTTGCCAGCATAGGATCTGCTACGATCAGTGGTCTTCCTTCAATATTCGGACAGGTAAGATAATCCTGTTTGATGGAGAAGTAATCATTGGCATCGTGCTTTCTGTAAGCAGCCACGAAACCGCAGTCTGCCCTGTCGAGATAACTCAGGATTCCTTCAAACAAAGGCACTCCTGCTCTCAAAATTGTAGTGATGACTGGCTGAACGGCTATTTCCTGAACCTTAATCTTATCTAAAGGGGTCTGGATCTCTACTTCTTTATACTCCAGTCCTTTGCTGATCTCAAAAGCTGCAATTTCACCGATCCTTTCCATATTTCTGCGGAATCTCATTCTGTCATGCTGGATGTCTATATTCCTAAGCTCATTGATCCAGGAGTTTATTAAAGAAGACTGTTTTGAAAGTTCTGTTACCATAGTCAATTTGATAATATAATGATGTGATGATTTGGTAATATGTTGATGTGATGATTGTTGAATCGATTACTGTTTCTTGGCAGTTGAGATTATTTTAGATAATAATTTCTGAATACTTAATAACTGTATTTTCAAAGCCGGGTCAAAGTTATAATTTTCAGAGTTTTCACAAAGCAATAACCAATATTCCGTCTCTTTTGCTTCTTTATCTGCGATTTTCAGCTTGTGGATAAAGTCTGCCCTGCTTTCAGAACTCTGTGCTTCAAAAATATTAGCTCAATCGATGTTCCTGATTTCATGAGCTGGTTTGCAATGACAAACTTTCTGCTAATCTCAAGTAATTCAGTATATTTAATGATGTCCAATGAAAACCTGATACTTAAATCTAAAATTTCATTCTTCTTTTCCATATCTTAATTGACATTAGCACATCATCAAATTAACTTATCAGCAAATATCTTATTTCTGTCTGAAATACACTTCAATAGGAACACCGGTAAATCCGAACTGCTTCCTCAATTGGTTTTCAGTAAATCTTTTGTATGGCTCTTTTACATACTGAGGAAGGTTGCAGAAAAATACAAACTGAGGTGACGGCGTAGGAAGCTGTACACAGTATTTGATTTTAATATATTTTCCTTTGTTGGCCGGTGGCGGAGTCTGCTCAAAAATAGGAAGCATTACCTCGTTCAGTTTTGAAGTTTTGATCTTTTTCTTACGGTCTTCGTACACAACCATGGCCATTTCCACAGCTTTCAAGATTCTCTGCTTCGTTAATGCTGAAACAAAAAGAATTGGAATATCGCTGAACTGACCGATCTTTTCCTTAATTGAATTTTCAAAATCCCTAACCGTGTTGGTTTTCTTATCTTCAATAAGATCCCACTTATTCACGACAATTACAATTCCTTTTCTGTTCTTTTGTGCTAAACCGAAAATATTCATATCCTGAGATTCCCAGCCCAGCGTTGCATCCACCATAATGATCACAACATCTGAAAATTCAATAGAACGGATGGATCTCATCACGGAATAGAATTCCAAATCCTCATTTACTTTAGATTTTCTTCTCATCCCGGCAGTATCGACTAAAACAAATTCGTACCCGAATTTATTATAAAGAGTCTGAATACTGTCTCTTGTAGTCCCTGCAACATCAGTTACAATGTTCCTTTCCACATCAAGCAAAGCATTTGTTAAAGTAGATTTCCCAACATTGGGACGACCAGCAATTGTAATTTTCGGCAATCCCTCGAAAGGATCTTTATAATCTGTGGTAGGGAAATCTTTAACGATATCATCTAAGACTTCTCCTGTTCCGGAACCGGTTGCTGAAGATAAAGTGTAATATTTTTCAATTCCTAACTGATAGAATTCAGTAGCGTTTATTTCCTCTTTGGCTGAATCTACTTTATTGATAACGATATAAACGGGTTTGTTTGATCTTCTAAGAAGTTCGTGAATTTCGTAATCGGTATCAGTAAGACCTTCCTCCACATTCATCATAAAGATGATGGATGTAGCTTCGTCTATTGCCAGCTGAACCTGCTTGCGGATCTCTTCTTCAAAAATATCATCCGTTCCTACATCATATCCGCCGGTATCTATAACTGTAAAATCTACCCCGTTCCAGTCGGATTTTCCGTAATGACGGTCTCTGGTAACACCCGCCGTAGAATCTACGATGGCTTCTCTTCTTTCTAGTAAACGGTTAAAAAGTGTGGATTTACCTACGTTGGGACGCCCAACGATTGCGACAATATTTGACATAAAAATGTTTAATAAATGAAATTATTAATGGGTATCTCCAACTTTTGGAGCCCAATTTTTTTGCAAAGATAAGATTTTATTATTTAGCTGCTGAAAAAGTACAATTCTGAAATAAATTCCTATTAAATTCCTGTCTGTCTATTCAATTAAAAATCATACAATTATGGATAACACAGCTTTCTTAATTATTGACCTTCAAAAAATTATTTTTTCAATTAAATATTTTTTTATAATTTCGCGCCACCAAAATAAAGCAGACCTATAGTGTAACGGTAGCACTCCGGTTTTTGGTACCGTCAGTCGGGGTTCGAATCCCTGTGGGTCTACAATCTGAAATTAAACCACTTGACTTTCAAGTGGTTTTTTATTTTTTCAGTCAACATGTATCAAAAATTATTATCTTAGTGATTAGTCACAGCAAAGGGGACAAATACTACAGTAAATATTTCGTTGTGAGTTGCTTTCAAAAATTATTATCTTAGTGATTAATCACAGCTACAAAAAAATCCTGAATTTCATCCCCTGGGTTGTGAATTGCTTTCAAAAATTATTATCTTAGTGATTAGTCACAGCAGCCTTTTACTATTACTGTTGAGTATGTCAGTTGTGAATTGCTTTCAAAAATTATTATCTTAGTGATTAGTCACAGCACTTTACGAAAACGGAGTAAGGCAAATCTTGTTGTGAATTGCTTTCAAAAATTATTATCTTAGTGATTAGTCACAGCTAACTCCGCACATCAGTGGGTGTTATGATTGTTGTGAATTGCTTTCAAAAATTATTATCTTAGTGATTAGTCACAGCACTATCCTATGAGGTACAAAGAAGAAATGAGTTGTGAATTGCTTTCAAAAATTATTATCTTAGTGATTAGTCACAGCGTTTGATCCAAACCATTCTCTCCACCTGTTGTTGTGAATTGCTTTCAAAAATTATTATCTTAGTGATTAGTCACAGCGATGCATATAGTGCAATGATGGACCGTCTTGTTGTGAATTGCTTTCAAAAATTATTATCTTAGTGATTAGTCACAGCAAATTATTTTCCTTCAAAAATGGTTTAC
>NZ_JBSIBX010000017.1:0-82524 GCF_058245105.1 Chryseobacterium sp. UF-81
GTAACGGTAGCACTCCGGTTTTTGGTACCGTCAGTCGGGGTTCGAATCCCTGTGGGTCTACAAACCATCCTTTTTAAAGGATGGTTTTTGTTTTTAAAATCATTAACGGTTTACTCCTCACAATAGCTTTGCTATGTAAAATAAAGATACAGAAAAGGACAGATCAAAATCTGTCCTTTTATATTGTAATTATTTGGTCTTAGGCTTATACAGTTTAAACATCAGAAATAAGAAAATCAGCCATACCGGAATTAAAATCACCTGAATTTCCATTCCTGTAATACTCATCAACACCAAAATAGCAACCAGGAACAGAATACAGATGTAATTCGATACCGGATAAAATATGGAAGGAAATAAGGTCTTCACTCCGTCTCTATCTTTCTCTTTCCTGAATTTCAAATGGGTATAGCAGATCATCAGCCAGTTGATAATTAATGTAGAAACCACTAAAGCCATTAAGTATTCGAATGCCTTTTCAGGAACCAGTTTATTGATGATAATACAGATTCCGGCAAAACAGGAAGAGATCAGGATCGCATTGGTAGGAACACTGTTTTTATTCAGTTTCTTTAAAAATTTCGGTGCATTTCCCTGCTGAGCCAGTCCGAAAAGCATTCTGCTGTTACTGTAAACACTGCTGTTGTATACCGACAAAGCAGCCGTCAGAACAATCAGATTAAGGATATTGGCAATTAACACATTGAACTGGATCACCTTTCCGAATATATTAAATTCAAATCCATTTAAATTCTGGAACACCATGACAAAAGGGCTTGTCCCCTCTGTAATTTCTCTCCAAGGACTCAAAGCAAATAAAATAACCAAAGCACCTACATAAAAAATTAAAATCCTGTAAATAACCTGATTGGTTGCTTTAGGAATAGTCTTTTCAGGGTTTTTAGCCTCGGCAGCCGTAATTCCAATGAGTTCCAACCCTCCAAAAGAGAACATGATCATCGCCATAGCTGCAAACAGTCCTGAAAATCCACTTTCCCCTTTATTAAAGAAACCTTTGGGGAAAAATCCGCCGTCATTCCACAGATTGGAAATGCTTGCTTTATCTCCTCCCGTACCGCTTAATAATAAATAAATACCGAAAACAATCATCCCGATGATCGCCACCACTTTAATGATGGAAAACCAGAATTCTGTTTCTCCGTATACTTTTACAGACGCCAGATTTAAGGCAGTAATCATGACAAAAAAGAATAAACTGGAAACCCAGAGTGGAATTTCGGGCCACCAAAAATGAATATAATGACCAATAGCCGTAAGCTCGGCCATACTCACAAGGATATAAAGGATCCAATAATTCCAGCCTGAAGCAAAACCCGGAAAATTTCCCCAGTATTTATAGGCAAAATGACTGAAACTTCCGGAAACCGGTTCCTGAACCACCATTTCACCCAGCTGGCGCATAATGAAAAATGCAATAATTCCTGCTAAAGCATATCCCAGAATAACGGATGGGCCTGCTAAAACTGCTGCCGGGCCGATCCCTAGAAACAGTCCCGTTCCTATGGCTCCCCCGAGGGCAATTAATTGAATATGTCTGTTGGTTAATCCTCTGACAAGAGTCCCATCATTGGACTCTGTTTTCTGTTCGCTGCTCATAAAATCAATTATGCCCTAAATATATAAAACTTTAGAGGAATTCGGGTTCTATGAAGCGCACAGAATATTCAACAAATTCAGTTTTAAATAAATAAAAAAGGGAAAATGGGTATTTCTTATAAATATTCCTCCGGAATTGAAATATTATTCTTTTTCATGTACTCTAAAAGTGACTGGTACCGGTCATCATTACCATCTGTACCACATTTATGTGAAATACTGCAGATGTCTGAAGGTTTAATTTCCAGAATATCGGAAATCTTCGTCAGTATTTCCAGATTGATTTTCACTTTAGAATTTTCGATGTCAGAATAGGCCTTTTGGGAAATGCCCATTTCAAAAGCCATATACTCCTGCGTAAAGTCCTTGCTTCTACGGATTTTCCTGATATTTTGACCACATACTTTCATCGTTCTTGTTTTAGTAGTTTTCGGTATAGTTTAGAAGGATACCTACTAGACTTACACAAAGTTAATAAATACCTTTGGCAAAACATTATACCCATTACATGATATTTATTTTTTCATATAAATCAAAGGTCAATACCATCTGATTTCAGAGGATAAATATTTTCGGTACAACACAATTGGAATTATGGAGACGCAAAAATTCAATTATGACAATAATATTGTCAGAGCATTCTTGTATGCTACTATCGTATTCGGGCTGGTAGGCTTTCTGCTGGGGCTTACAGCTGCACTGATGCTTTTTTACCCTGAATTACCAGAGTTTTTATTCGGTACAGATGATACCACTATCCAGAGCTTAAGAAGCGGAAATATCCAGGGATTGATCAACACGCAGGGTGCTATGGGATTCGGAAGGATCAGAATGCTTCATACCAGTGCCGTTATTTTTGCTTTTGTGTGTAATTCCTTCTTCTGCGGCGCTTATTACAGTATGCAGAGACTTTTAAAAACAAGAATGTACAGCGATACCCTTTCATGGATCCATTTCTGGAGCTGGCAGCTTATGATCATTGCCGTGGTGATCACATTTTTAATGGGAATCAATACTTCCAAAGAATATGCAGAGCACGAATGGCCTATTGACATTCTGATTACCTTCTCCTGGGTTGTTTTCGGAATCAATATGTTCGGAACCATTGCCAAAAGAAGAGTAAGACACCTGTATGTGGCCATCTGGTTCTATATTGCCACATGGATCGCCGTAGCCATGCTGCATATTTTTAATAATCTTGAAGTTCCCTTATCATTCACAAGCTGGAAATCCTATTCCGTATATGCCGGTGTAAAAGATGCTCTTGTACAATGGTGGTACGGCCACAATGCTGTAGCATTCGTACTGACAACTCCGGTATTAGGTCTGATGTACTACTTCATGCCGAAAGCGGCACAGCGTCCTGTATTCTCCTACAAATTATCCATTATTCACTTTTGGTCGCTGATATTCGTATACCTTTGGGCTGGCCCTCACCACCTACAGTATACGGCGCTTCCGGCATGGGCTCAGGCCGTAGGAACCGGGTTCTCTATTATGCTTATCGCACCTTCCTGGGGAGGAATGCTGAACGGTCTTCTTACCTTAAGAGGAGCCTGGGATAAGGTAAGAGAAAACCCGATCCTCAAATTCTTCGTTGTAGCAATTACCTGTTATGGTATGGCTACTTTCGAAGGACCTTTATTGGCTACAAAATCTTTAAATAAAATCGGGCATTACACCGACTGGGTAATCGGGCATGTACATTTGGGCGCACTTGGATGGAATGGTTTCATGGCTTTCGGAGTCGTATATTACCTGATCCCTATCATGTGGAGAACACCGTTGTGGTCTAAAAAACTGGCCAACTGGCACTTCTGGCTGGGAACATTGGGAATTATCTTTTACGCAGTTCCGATGTATATTTCAGGATTTACCCAGGGATTAATGTGGAAACAGTTCAATCCGGACGGTACTTTAATGTATAAAAACTGGCTGGATACGGTTACGGCAATTATTCCTTACTTTAAAATGAGATTCTTAGGAGGTATCTTTTATCTTTCAGGGGCTGTTTTAATGGTGATTAATGTCATCAAAACCGTAAGATCAGGCTCATTCCAGAAAAACGTTCCGGCAGAAGCCCCTGCATTGGCAGACATTGGTACTGCAAGAAAAGAAGGCGAAGGCGTGCATCTTTGGCTGGAAAGAACTCCAAAGCTACTTTCTATCCTGGCTTTCATCACTGTAGCTATCGGTGGACTAATAGAAATTGTTCCAACATTATCTCTTAAACAGAGTGTTCCGACCATAACGGCTGTGAAACCTTACACACCGCTTGAGCTGGAAGGAAGAGATCTGTACGTCCGTGAAGGATGTAACTCCTGCCACTCTCAGATGATCAGACCTTTCCGTGATGAAATTGTAAGGTTTGAAGGTAAAAACGGGCAGTATTCAAAAGCCGGGGAGTTTATTTATGACAGACCTTTCTTATGGGGATCCAAGAGAACCGGTCCGGATCTTCACAGAGAAGGTGGCAGAAACCCGGATTCATGGCACTTCAAACATATGTACAACCCGAGAATAACTTCTGCAGGTTCCATTATGCCGCGTTTCCCATGGCTGATCACTAATAAATTAGACCGTACTCAGATGGTTGATAAGATGAGGTTAATGAAAAACGCTTTCGATGTGCCTTATTCAAAAGCTGAAATAGATTCGGCAAACCAATGGGCAGATAACCAGTCTAAAGCCATTGTACAGAGAATTTATTCTGAAGCCACAGATGTGAAAGACCAGATGGAAAAAGAAAAAACATCAAAAGGTGCATCTTATGTGCCGCTTGAGCAGAGAGAAATTGTAGCGATGATCGCCTACCTGCAAAGATTAGGAACCGATATTAAAACAACACAGATTCAGACAGCAAGTGCTGAATAACCTTAAAATTGTACTGCAATGAAAAAGAGAACCCCAATTTCAATATATATCGCAACAACGATAGGCTTAACGATCATGGCGTTTGAAATGTTCGCCGGAGATTCAGGCTATTTTTCTTCTCCGTTTTTCTGGGCGCTTATTGTGATCGCGGTTATCCTTCTTCTGATCATGAACGCTATCGGAGATCTGGTGGAAAACGAAAGTTTCAGCAGACTGTCGGAAGAGGACAAGAAGGAATATTTAGCAGAAAAAAGCATTCCTTATTATCAGAAAATTTGGAATTCAGCTTTTAAGAAACAGTCTGCCACCGAAGAAAAAGATATTCTTATCGACCATGGTTTTGATGGGATCACAGAGCTTGACAACTCACTTCCAAAATGGTGGATAGGCCTGTTCTGGTTCGGATGTATTTTCTGTGTGGTGTATATGACAGCCTTTGCCTTTACAGAATATGCCCATCCTGAGGCAGAATTAAACAAAGAAACCACTACAATGCTGGCTTCCATAGCAGAATATGAAAAAACCGCACCCCGGATTGATCTCGAAACTGCAAAATACAGCGCAGACCATATCACAGAAGGTCAGGAGCTTTTCAAAACCAATTGTGCAACCTGCCACGGTGACGGCGGAAAAGGAGGCATTGGTCCGAATCTTACGGATACACACTGGATCAATATCAAAGAAAAAAGCCTGTTTAAAAATGTTTTCTGGATGCTTGAAAACGGTTCACCAAATAATCCTACAATGCGGCCTTTTATAAAAGAAGGAACCATCAGCGGAAGGGATGCTGAAAAAATTGCAGCCTATATCTATCACATCAACCAGGAAACCGCTCCTATCACTCCGGCCCAGGGCGGTGCCGCTCCTCAGGGTGAAGAAGTGAAATGGGAAAACGGAAACAATTAATCAGAAAGTTTGAAGCTGGAAGAGGGAAGTTGTTGCGGTACAAAAACAGACCTACGGAACCGTTTTATTATTTTTTTAAACCTACGATAACTTTTAAAAAGAGTGTACAATATTAACTTCCAGCTTCCAGCACTTTAACTTAAGTAAATTAATAATTAATAAAAATTTATTATCTCCATATATCTTTGCCCCCTTTGAAACCTATCTAACATTTGAATTTTTCATTTTTGCTAACCTTTTCAACATTAAAAATGATTATAAAAGGGGGCTTTTAAAGAAAAAATCCAAGCCTTGGTTGTCTTTATCAACTGATTCACTTGACAACTACTAAACTAAATTCCATAATAAGGCAGCCAAGGCAGGATTTTTGTATTGCTAGTAGGATACCACAACAAAGAACTTATAAAATAGTATTCTTATCTTTGTTAGAAACCTAATCGCATTTGAAACTGAAAATTAACAAAAGAAAGCTCTTAAAGCGTATTGCAATAACCTTTATTTCAATATTGGTTTTTCTTACCCTTCTGATATTTAGCTTAAGGCTTCCTGCCGTTCAGAACTTCATCAAAGACAAACTGGTTGTATATCTTGAGAAAAAAATCAAAACCAAAGTAAGTCTGGAAAGGGTTACTATAGGGTTTCCGAACAGCCTTATCATGGAAAACCTTTACCTTAAAGGACAGGATGTGGATACACTTCTTGCCGTAAAAAAGCTGGATGTAGGCTTAAACATGCTGAAGCTTATCAACTCTACTGCCGACATTACTTCAGTAGATCTTGAGGGAGCCCGAGCCAATGTGGTAAGAAAACCGAACGGCACATTCAATTTCGATTATATCATCAATGCATTTGCGACCAACGATAAAGAAGAAAGTCCTTCCAAACCGTTTATTATTTCCCTGGATAAGATCAATTTAAAAGATATCGGGGTAACATTCACTGACCAGCAGTCGAGGAATGACATTCAGCTGTATTTCAAATCATTCGATACAAGAGTTAAAACTTTTGACCTCAATAAAAATACTTATGCCGTTAATGATATCAATCTGGACGGATTGAGATTAAAATTAAAGCAGGATCTTGTAGAAGAGGTTTCTAAAAAAGTAGAGAAAAAGGTAGATTCACTTAATGATAAAAAGCCAATGAATATTGGCCTCAGAGGAATCAGGCTTACCAATTTCAATATTGATTACGGGGATGATAACACCAAAACTTTTGCTAAAGTTCTGTTCAAAGAATTAAGTACGAAAGTCAATACACTTGATCTGGAAAACAATTCCTACAATATTTCCAATGTTTTTCTTTCCGGGGCAGATATTAACGCCAATCTTTATCTGCCAGCGCAAGATGCCAATCCGAAAGATCAAAAAGAGCCTGACGTTTCCAAAGTTTCAGATAAGGATAAAGCGATGAAACTGCTGCTTGGAAAACTTGTGCTGAATGATGTAAAAGCTATTTACAACAATACTGCGATTGCTCCTACCAGACAGGGAATGGATTTCAACCACATGAATTTTTCTAAAATGAACGTGGAGGTAAGGCGATTCAAAATGGAGAACAATACTTTCGCAGGAACAGTGAATTCAGCAGAAATCCAGGAAGGAAGAGGCCTGAATATCCAGAAATTCAATACAGATTTTGTATATGCAGAAAAACAGGCTTACCTGAAAGATCTTTATCTGCAGACTCCCAAAACGCTGATCCGTGATGAGGTAATCTTAAATTATGATTCCCTTGACCAGCTGACTTCCAATCCGGGTGCTGTAAAAATTTCAGCCAACATTAAAGATTCCCAAATAGGCTTCGCTGATATTTTAAATATTGTTCCTACTTTACGAAATACAGTCCCCTTCAACAAGTACCCGAACGCTATCCTGAATGTCAATGCCAATGTACAGGGAATTGTGAATGACCTTCTGATCAAAGATCTTAAAGTGTCCGGACTGGATCAGTTGAGAGTCGCTGCATCAGGAAGAGTCAAGAATGCGATGAAGCCCGAAAATCTGTATTATGATCTTAGGATCGGAGAATTTTCAGCAGAAGCTAAAACAGTATACAATCTGGTTCCGAAGAATACAATTCCTTCCAATATCTCCCTGCCTTCCCATTTCAGCATCAAAGGAAATGCAAAAGGAACGACCAAAGTGGTGAAGACAGACCTGAACCTCTACTCTACCCTTGGAAATGCAGCCATTGTTGCAGATGTGGATATGAGCAGAAAAAACAGGGAACTGTATGATATAAAAGCCAATCTTCAGGCTGTTCAGGTAGGAAAGATTATTAAAAATAAGGATATCGGGCCAATCACCGCACAAATTTCAGCAAAAGGTGAAAGCTTTGATTTTAAAAATGCTAATGCCAATCTGAAAGGTCATGTTGCCTCGGCCGTCTACAAAGGATACCGTTACCAGAATATGGATTTAACGGGTAAAATAAACCGTGGCGTCTACAATATCATTTTAAATTCAAAAGATCCTAATGCCAATCTGAATTTAATAGCTTCCGGAGTCTACAGCGAAAAAAATCCTACGGTAAAAATCAATGGTGAAGTGATTAAGCTTGATGTGAATAAGCTTGGATTCTATGAGAAACCGATGATCATTGCCGGAAAGATCGATGGTGATTTTTCAAGCCTCAATCCTGATGCTTTAAACGGTTACTTAAACCTGAAAGATTTTGTATTCTCAGATACGAAAGAGGTTTACCCGGTTCAGGAAGTGAATCTGAAAGCTTCTTCTACACAGGATTCCACGCAGATTATTTTCAATTCTCAGATTGCTGATGTTTCTTTAAAAGGAAAATATAAGCTGACACAGATTTTTGGTGCTTTAACGCAGACGATGAATCAATATTATCAGTTCCAGAAGCCCGATAAAGGTCAGAAAATTGATCCGGGACAGTTTTTCACATTCAATGCAAAGATTAAAAATGATGACCTGATCAGGAAATTTGTTCCGGATCTGAAAAGCTTTGAAACCATCAATCTAGCCGGAAATTATGATGCAGATTCTCAAAAAATAGAAATTGACGGACAGATTCCGCAATTATTATATGGTGAAAATTCGTTGGAAAATGTTGCTTTAAAAGTAACCAATGAAAATCAGGCGCTACAGTACAGCCTTAATGCAGGTTCTTTAAAAAGTTCCAGCTTTACGCTGAAAAAAATCGCAGTAAACGGGGATGTTGCCAATAATATCATCAATTATAATATTACCACGAAAGATGATAAAGATGCCACACAGTTCCTGATTGCAGGAAATGCAAAATCTTTAAACGATATCACTGAAATTTCTCTGAACCCGAACGGTTTAAAACTAAATTATTCGGACTGGAATGTAGCTGAAAACAATAAAATCCAGATCAGCAGCCAGGGAATTTTAGCAAATAATTTCATCCTGTCCAATGGCGGAAGTGAAATATCGCTTCAGTCTGAAACTGACCGCCCAACCAGCCCTCTAAATGTTTCACTAAAAGATTTTAAAATTGAAACCATTACTGAACTGATCAAAAAAGATACTGTTCTGGCAAGAGGAACAATCAACGGGACAGCACAGCTCCGTGATGTAACGAAAAATATGACCTTCACTTCTGATCTGAATATCACAGATCTGATTGTGTACGGCAGTCCGGTTGGAAACCTGGCGGTAAAAGTAAACAATACTTCACCGAACATTTTAAATGCTGATGTTGCCCTTTCCGGCAATAACAATGATGTGAAAATTCTTGGAGATTACAATACTTCTTCCAGTACATTTGATCTGAATATGGCCATCAACCAACTGCAGATGAAGAGTGTCCAGGGATTTTCAATGAATGCGATAACAAATACGGAAGGCTATCTTTCAGGGAATTTAAAGATCACCGGAAATACAGACAAACCGAATATTTTAGGTAAAGTAAAATTTAATGATGCCGGACTGGAAATTGCCAAAACAGGCAGTGATTTCAGAAAACTGAATGATGATATTGATTTTACAAACCGGGGAATAGAGCTTAATAAGTTTAAAATAAATGATAAGGATGGAAATTCTCTTGTGATCAACGGGCAGATTCTTACCCAGACTTACAGGGATTTTGCATTCAACCTGGATGTGAACGCGAAAGACTTTAAAGTGGTTAATTCGGAAAAATCCAATGACGCGATGATGTACGGGATTCTTGCGATTGATGCCGGACTTCATGTCAGAGGAAATTTAGATCTCCCAAAAGTTGACGGCAGACTGTCGGTTTCTGATGATACCGATTTCACTTTTGTTCTTCCGCAATCCAGCCCATCTCTGCAGGAAAGAGACGGAATTGTAGAATTTATTGACCAGGACCAGGTAGTTTTAAATAAAACCATCAATGCCGATTCCCTGAAAGCACAAAGCCGTTTCAAGGGAATGGATGTGAGTGTGAATATTGAAGTAAGCAAAGAGGCTAAACTGTCTATTGTTATTGATAAAGCTAACGGAGATTTTGTAAAACTTCAGGGTGAAGCGGAACTGACCGGAGGAATAGACCCGTCAGGAAAGACAACTCTTGTGGGAGTGTATGAGGTGGAAAAAGGATCTTATGAGCTTTCTGTAAGTCTTCTGAAACGTAAGTTTGATATCCAGAAAGGAAGCACAATCACATGGACCGGAGAACCTACTGCAGCTATGATGGATATTACGGCCGTCTATAAAACGGAAGCTCCGCCTATAGATCTCGTTGAGCAGCAGGTAAGCGGTGAAGATGCCTCCGTTATGAATCAGTTTAAGCAGAGAATACCTTTCAATACTTTGTTAAAAATGAAAGGTGAGCTTCTGAAGCCGCAAATCACGTTTGATATTACTACGGATGAGAAAAATAATTCTGTTTCCTCAACGGTAACTGATATTGTAGACCAGAAGCTTACTCAGCTCAGAACTCAGGAATCGGAAATGAACAAGCAGGTTTTTGCTCTTTTGCTACTGAACCGCTTCATCGGGGAGAACCCGTTTGAATCCGGCGCAGGAATGTCGGCTGAGATGATGGCCAGACAGAGTGTGAGTAAAATTCTATCCCAACAGCTGAATAATCTGGCTTCAGGCCTGATTAAAGGAGTTGATATTGATCTGGGTCTTGATTCTTCTGAAGATTATTCAAGCGGAACAAAGAATACAAGAACTGACCTGAATGTAGGGGTAAGCAAAAAATTACTGAATGACCGTCTGAAAGTTTCTGTAGGAAGTAATTTTGCCCTGGAAGGTGAAGCCCGCCAAAATGAAAACACAACGAATATTGCAGGAAACGTCACCGTAGACTACAGTCTATCAAAAGACGGAAGATATATGCTTAGGGCTTACCGTAAGGATGAATATCAGGTAGCTCTTCAGGGACAGATTATAGAAACGGGGTTAGGATTTATCATCACTTTAGACTATGATAAATTCCGTGAGATTTTCCAGAAATCTAAGAAGGACAGACGTAAAAAAGAAAACAAAAATAACCAGGTGGTAGAATTTAAATAATGAAAATCAGATTTAATATATATTGGAAATATCTGTTTGTTTCAGGATTTGCGGCTGTTGCTTTCTCATGCAGCAATACAAAATTCCTGAAGGAAGGTCAGATGCTTTACGTAGGAGGGGAAGTGAAAATAGATAATGATACCATTTCCAAGAAGGAGAAAAAAGAGCTTCAGTCTGCATTGGAAGAAAATCTGGTTCCAAAGCCCAATTCAACCATATTAGGGCTCCGCCCGAGATTGTATTTCTATAACATTGCCAAAGAGCCTAAAAAGAACAAAGGCTTCAATTACTGGCTGAAATATAAGGCCGGCGAAAAACCTGTTCTTTTGGGAGATGTCGATCGTGAATTTAACAGAGAAATCATTGAAAACTATTCTGAAAACAAGGGATATTTTAATGCAAAAGCTACCTATGATACGGTTTCCAAAAATAAAAAGGCAAAGGTAATTTATACTTTAAGGCCGGGCTCAAGATACTTCATCAGTAATGTTAAATTCCAGCAGGATTCTTCCCTTATCAATAGAGAAATTCAAAGTTTAACGGATAAAACTCTGCTAAAGCCCGGAAAACCTTTTGACCTGGACGTGATTAAAGATGAAAGGGAACGTATTGATAACGGCTTAAAAGAAAGAGGTTTTTATTATTTCAATCCTGATAATATTATTGTTCAGGCAGACAGTACGGTAAGTAAAAACCACAAGGTTGAGCTTAATGTGAAATTAAAAGACAATACTCCCGATCTGGCAACGAAGCAGTTCAGTATTGACAAGGTCATTGTATTTCCGAATTATAATATACAGGATGTAAAAAGAGGCAAATACAGTGTTCCGATGAATACGGATTCGCTTTCTAAATATGCATACAATGATATTTACGTAATTGATCCTCAGCATAAATTCAAACCGAAGATTTTCGACAGAGCTCTGTATTTTAAGAAAGGAGATCTTTATAACCGTTCCAATCACAATCTTACGCTTAACCGTCTGATCAGTCTGGGAGTTTTCAAATTTGTAAAAAATGAATTTATTGTTTCGGATTCCTTACAACATCAGTTTGATGCATATTATTTACTGACACCGAGACAAATTCAGTCGCTGAGGCTGGAAGCTTTAGGAAGAACCAATTCCGCCAATTATGCAGGAAGTGAATTAAACCTGAACTGGACACACAGAAATTTTTTCAGAGGAGCCGAACAGTTTAAGGCAGCTGTTTACGGAGCTTTTGATTTCCAGATGGGAGGCCAGGAAAATGCAAAAAATCTCTTCCGCGCAGGAACAAATGTTCAGCTTTCGATTCCAAGGATTGTAGCGCCTTTCCGTTTCAATTCTTCAAGTGCTTTTGTTCCGAGAACGAATATTACGTTGGGCTATGAATTTCAGAACCGCACACAATTTTATACGCTTAATAATTTTACGGCTTCATTTGGATATGTATGGAAAGAGAATGCAAGAAAAGAACATGATCTGAAGGTCATTGATATTACCTTAGTTTCTCCTGCCAAAGTAACCGATGAATTCCTTCAGCAGGCAACCACTCCCGCTGCACGAAGAGTGGTTGAAAAGCAGCTTATTTTCGGACCAACTTATTCGTATACGTATACCAATACAATGCTTCCTAAAACGAATACCATCTATTATAAGGGAACATTGGATCTTGCAGGAAATATTACCGGTTTGGTAACGGGAGCCAACGTAAAAAAAGATAAAGAGAAAAAAATATTCGGCGTTCCATTCAGCCAATATGCAAAAATGGAACATGATTTCAGGTTCTATCATAAATTCACTGAAAAAAGTTCATTCGCCAGCAGGTTTATCGGCGGGATAGCTTATCCATATGGAAATTCGGAATTCATTCCTTTCTCCAAACAGTTTTTCGCAGGAGGAAGCAACAGTATCCGTGCTTTCCGTGCAAGAACTTTGGGTCCTGGAAGTTTTGATCCCCGGACGATTGAAAAAGGCACTCTGCTAGATCAGGCCGGAGATATCAAATTAGAATTAAATGCTGAATACAGGGCCAATATTTATAAATTTCTGAATGTTGCTGCTTTTGTTGACGCAGGAAATGTCTGGTTAATCAATGGCGATAAGGACAGGCCCGGAGGCAAATTTTCCAAAGAATTTTTAAATGAAATTGCAGTGGGAGCCGGAGTTGGCCTAAGACTTGATTTTTCTATCCTGATTTTGAGACTTGACCTGGCGATGCCTTTGAGGGTTCCTTATTATGAAAAAGGAGACCGATGGGCATTTGACCGGATTAATTTTGGAGACTCAAGCTGGAGAAAAGATAATTTAGTTTTAAATATAGCCATCGGATATCCTTTCTAATATGATCAATACAATCAAATTTTTCTGGGAGGTACTGAAAGATACCTTCGCTGAATGGAACAATTCTTCCGCATCAAAAGATTCGGCAAGCCTTGCCTATTATGCGATTTTTTCAATCCCGGGATTATTGATCATTATTATCTGGATCGCAGGGAATTTCTTTGGTGAGGAAGCCATCCGCGGAGAGATCAGTAACCAGATCAGCGGATTGATGGGAAAAGACGTTGCTAAAAGCATTGAAGGAATGATCGCGGGAGCACTCATTGACAAGCAGAATATTTTCATGAAAATTGTAGGAATCGGATCTTTAGTTTTTGGTTCCACCACTTTATTTTTTCAGCTGCAGCATACCTTAAATACACTTTGGGATGTGGAAGCTGCTCCTAAAAAGGCTTTGGTTAAATTTCTGTTAGATAGAGCCAACTCATTGGGAATGATCCTGATTTTAGGGTTTTTACTGATGATCACAATGATTTTATCTTCAATGATCAGTCTGTTTAACAACTGGATCACCAATTATTTTGGTCTTGAAACATATATGCTTGTAGAGCTGGTGAATTTTGCCATTGGTTTTGGATTGGTGATGCTCTTGTTTGCGCTTATGTTTAAAGTACTTCCTGATATCAAAATCAGTTGGAAACCCGTATGGAAAGGTGCATTACTGACTACCGTTTTATTTACGCTGGGAAAATTTTTACTGAGTCTGTATTTTGGTAATTTTAAACCTACTTCTACTTTTGGGGCCGCAGGAACCGTGATTTTAATAATGATGTGGATTAATTATTCCTGCATGCTTATCTTTTTCGGAGCCGAGTTTACAAAAGTGTATAACTACAAAAAAGGTTATAAAGTTGTTCTTTCCAAACACGCAAAATGGAGTGCCGCAAAGTTGTACAGGGATAGTAAGAGAGAAAATGAAATGCAGGAAATCTAAGAGTTTCGGGCTGTACAGTTACAAAGATTTGTAGTATTTATCACTAATACATTTTACATAAAAAACCTCCCAAAAAATTTCAGGAGGCTTATTTTTACATTCTATCTACAGTTCCGATACCGAGCAATGCTAATGATTTTTTGATCGTTTTAGCTGTAATGTCTGATAGATTCAAACGGAATTGTTTTAAATTTTCATCTTCCAACTTCAGAATGATGTTACTCTGATAAAATGAATTGTAAGATTTAGCCAAGTCATAAACGTAATTGGCAACCAATGCAGGGCTTAATGCTTCCGCTGCTTTTTCTACAATTGTTCTGTAATTAGCCAGCAGCATAATCAATTCTTTTTCAAACTGGTTTAAGGCAACATCTGAAACTTCTTTATGTTCATAATCCGCTTTTGCCAGCAAAGATTGAGTACGTGCGTAGGTATATTGAATGAACGGACCTGTGTTTCCATTAAATTCAATACTCTCCTTTGGATTAAACAACATTTTTTTCTTAGGATCTACCTTCAGCATGAAATATTTCAGTGCTCCCATCCCAATTATTTCATAAGATATTGCTTTAGCCTCTTCAGAAAATCCTTCAAGCTTACCTATTTCTTCCGTTTTTAATCGGGCAGTTTCGTGCATTTCTGCCATCAGATCATCTGCATCTACTACCGTTCCTTCACGGGATTTCATTTTACCTTCAGGAAGCTCGACCATTCCATAAGAAAGATGGAACAATTGATCTGCCCAGGAATACCCAAGCTTTTTCATGATCTTAAATAAAACCTGGAAATGATAATCCTGTTCGTTTCCTACTGTATAGATCAGCTTTTGGATGTTATTTTCCTTAAAACGCTGAACAGCTGTTCCTAAATCCTGAGTCATATAAACCGATGTTCCGTCTGAACGAAGCAGAAGCTTCTGATCGAGACCTTCATCGGTAAGATCGCACCATACGGAGCCATCTTCTTTCTGATAAAGAATACCTTTGTCCAATCCTTCCTGGATAAGATCTTTTCCTAAAATATAGGTATTGCTTTCATACTGAACCTGGTCAAAATCTACTCCTAGTCGTTGATACGTCTCATTGAATCCTTTATAAACCCAGGAATTCATTTCGTTCCAGAGATCTCTTACCTGCTGATCTCCGTTTTCCCAATCTACAAGCATTTTCTGAGCTTCTTTGATCAAAGGAGCCTCTTTTTTAGCCTGTTCTTCTTCTACTCCCTGGCCTACAAGTTCGGCAACTTCTTTTTTATAGTTCTTATCGAATTCTACATAATAGTTTCCAACAAATTTATCTCCTTTTGTATTCGTCGTTTCAGGAGTTTCTCCATGCCCGAACTTCTCCCAGGCCAACATTGATTTACAGATATGAATTCCTCTGTCATTAATGATTTGCGATTTAATCACCTCATAACCTGCCTCTTTTAAAATTTGAGCGACAGAAAAACCTAAGAGATTGTTTCTCACATGCCCCAGGTGAAGTGGCTTATTGGTATTTGGAGAAGAATACTCCACCATCACCGTTGAATTTTTCTTTTCTATGGTATCAAAATCATTGCCCACAGATCTGAAATTATCTACAAAAAGCTGGTTCTGTACCTTAACGTTAAGGAAGCCTTTCACCACATTAAAACTTTCAAACAAATCAGACTGTTCTGTCAAGGCTTCACCCAGCTCAACGCCAATTCTTTCCGGATTTTTCTTCAACTGTTTCACCAATGGAAAGGTAACAATGGTAAAGTCGCCTTCAAATTCCGTTTTATTTTCCTGAACCTCCAGATTAATGTCTTTTAACTGATATACATTTAAAATAACTTCTGCAAGTTTCTTTTCTATACTATCTTTAATATTCATGTGTATGTATTACTTTTTTAAGGGCCACATGGACTAGCCTTATTTCATCTCAAATTTTGAGATACAAATATACGGAAATAAAAAAACCGCCCGAAGGCGGTTTTGATATGAATGTTAAATATACTAAGGGGATTAAAATTTATCCCAGAAAAGTTTTGTTGTTGCTTTGTCTCCACCAATTTTACTGGCAGCTGCGTTAACGTTAGCCCCGTTTAACACATACTCCTGATCAGAATATGGCATTCTGTAAGGTACAGATGATAAATTAGACTTTGGAGGATTAACAAGTGTTGGACTATCCAAACGTCTTGTAAAATTCCAGCTGGCAAATCCTTTGTTAAACATTGCAATCCAAGCTTGTGTACCGATAGATTGTTTCCAGTTTGCCACATTAAATGGATTAGCAGCTAAATACGTTACTGTATTGGCCGTACTTACTCCATTTTCTCTCATAGATTCTGTTACAGCAGCAATATAAAGATCTGCGGCAGTACCTCCGGCTGAATATCCTCTTGCTGCAGCTTCAGTTTTTAAGAAGGCTACTTCCGCATAACTCAATAAATTTGATGCAGTCGTTGCAGATCTGAAATAAGGACTTAATTGAGAGAAATTAGTATAAGGATCATTTAATTCTCCGAAAACTCCTCCTTTATAAACTCCTCCAACTTTTGTAAACCATACATCCATTCTTGGATCGGAAAGAGCTTTCATAGTGTTAATAGTTAATTCACTAGGTACAAAATCATTTCTATTGGAAGCCACTAAGTTATCAAATACAGGATTTGAAAATGTATTTCCATCATACTTAAATTTATAGGCTTCATCATCAGAAGAGATAACACCTGCTGCAATTGCTGACTCAACAGTTGTCTTTGATAATGCTGGATCAACATCTGCCAAATTCATTCCTAATCTTAATTTAATAGAGTTAGCAAACTTCTTCCATTTCGTCATATTACCACCGTATACCAGATCAGCATAACCGGTAGCTGCAGGCTTTATAGTAGCAGTAGCAGCATCAATTCTTTTGATTAAGTCAAGATAAATAGTTTTGGCATCATCATATTTAGGGGTTAAAATCTCATCAGGTTTGAAAGCTTCAGAATAAGGAACATCTCCAAATGTATCAACAATATTCTCCCAGATAAAAATTTCTTCAATTTCTAAGGTAGCTAATTTATTGGCACGGATATCATCTGTCTCTACTTCATTAACCAGATTCATTTTTGCCTGTTTCAGGTTATTAATACTGTAAACATACATTCTGTTAAAATGATTACGAGGCTGGTTACGGGTTACCAGATTATATTGAGTTTCATCCGGATATTGAGTTTCCGCCCATTGTTGTGTAAAAAATCTGTAATTATTAAAATTCACACTTGGGTTATCCATATAATAAGACGCCTGATACATAGCTGTCGCTAATAAGTTTTCAGATGGAAGAATTGACGGATGTTTAGGATCATCATTAAGAGAAGTTAAATCACTTTGACATGAACTTAAAGCCAAGCCAATACATGCAGACACTAAACTTATTTTTATAATATTTCTCATTTTTAAAGTAATTTAGAATTTAAATGTAACATTGATACCCAGATCTCTTGTTGTTGGCATAGAACCAATAGACCAGCCGTAAGAGTTAAGGCCTCCACCTACCATAGCTTCGGGATCCGCATATGGTAAATTTTTATGAATAATCCATAAATTTCTACCTACAATTGAAAATTTTACATCATAAATTTTAGTTCCCTCCAATAAGGATTTAGGAAGTGTATAACCGATACTTGCTTCTCTTAACTTAATGAATGAACCATCATAAACAAACTCTCTTGAAGGCTGTGTTTTATATCCCATAGCACCATTATTATCCACCGGTGATAATTGAATATTATTTGGGGTACCATCAGGAAGGACACCAGGTAAAACAATAGGTTTATCTCTATAATCTCCTTCAGCTGTTTCTTTATAAAGACCTGTTGATAATCCATAATACATATCGGTTGAGAATACATCGCCTCCTTTACGCATATCAATTAAGAAGCTTAAAGAGAATCCTTTATAACTGAAGCTATTACGGATACCACCAATCCAATCTGGTGTTGTATTACCAATCACCTGATTAGGATTCGGCAAATATTTTCCTGTCTTGGGGTCAATGACTTTTTGTCCGTTCACATAGGTATAATCGGATCCTATTAATGTACCCCAGGCTTCACCTACTCTCGCATTTAAAGAAACTCCTCCTTGGAAACTGTTCAATAAGTAATTGTTAATCCCCGGATACAACTCTACGACCTTATTCTGGTTTTTAGACCAGTTGGCATCAATATTCCAAGTAAAGTCTTTTGTCTTGATTGGTACCAACCCTAGCTGTACTTCAACCCCACTGTTATCAATTCTACCTGCATTAAATATTTTACCTGTATATCCAATAGCAGCTGATGTAGGCAGTGGTGCCAGAATCTGAGGTGTAGTTTTAGTTTTATAATATGCAAAATCAACCGTAATTCTGTCTCTTAAGAAATGAGCTTCCGTTCCTATTTCAAATTCTTTAGCTCTTTGAGGCATTAAATTAAAAAAGGGTTGATTTAAAATGGAGTTATAAATTCCTACCCCACTTAAAATCCCTGCAGATCTATAATTATTAACTAACAGGTATGGACTTGCAGTTCCTCCCACCTCTGCATAATTTGCTCTTATTTTCCAGAAATTCATCCATTTTTTGGTATTTAGTATTTCTGACATAATTAATGCCCCTGTTATAGAGGGATAGTTATATACATTATTACCATCTCGTAATGTTGATGACTGATCCACTCTCCAAGTTGCATCTAAATAGAATTTCTTATAGAAATCAAATGAAGCAGTTGCATATCCTGAGTTAGTTTGTGTAGTATATTCGGTTTCATCTGATGCTAAAGGTGCTTTTTTTGAATTAGATAAAGCATAAATTCCTGGAACTACCAATCCTCCTTCGGTTGAAGCATATACAGAATTATTATAATTTCTACGTATATTTCCTCCAATAACTCCAGAAAGGTTAATATTATCCGTTATATCAAATTTATAATTCACCATTAAATCATAGTTAGTCTCCGTCTGTAATATATCACGTCTACCATACCCTGAACCAATTGAATTATTTGATTGACCGAAAGCTTGAGGCAGAGACCCCACAGCTAATCTTGTTTCAGCCATAAGGTTAGATCTGTCATAAGAAACTTTTCCAGTAACAGAGATGTTATTCAACAGATCATATGTTATCTGTCCATATGTAAAATTTCTATATCTCTTATCTGAGGAATAATTTTGATAGGCCTGGAAATATGGGTTATTCCAGTATGCTGGCGCTCCATTTGTCGCAGACTTTCTGCTCCAGGTAACATTACCATAATTATTGGATGCATTGGCAACCTGTGGATCTACATTCGCAAAATATAAGTTTTGAAGATCTTTAACATCTACATTGGTTTGCCACCATTGTCTGAAACCTGTTGCTATGTTATTTGAATATCCTGTAATACTTCTTCCTTTAGTATCTTGCAAAGTCATCGTAGAATAAAAAGAAGAATGTAATTTAGGAGTCAGATCATAATTAATCTTTAAAGAGAAATTATTCTTATTAAGATGAGAATTAGGCATTAATCCATCAGACATCATATTTTCATAAGTAAAACTGATGTTTTTCCCTTTTTGCCCTTTTTCTAATGTTACACTATTAATATATGAGGTCGGATTTTCGAAAAACTTAATTGGCCCATTTTTTGCCGCTACCCACGGTGTTGCTTTTTGGTAGTTAGGAGATAAAGGATTAAAAGAATCCCATTGGTACACCATTAAATTGGGATCAAATTTTGGGCCCCATGATGCATCTGCTGAAAAGTTAGCATAATTTAAACCATCACCGGCCTTTGATCCGAATACTTGAGAATATCCTGCACCATATTTTGTCTGATATTCCGGGAAGGTAGATTTATCAATAAATCCTACCTGAGTAGCGGAAGAGAATGTCACTCCCCAAGAGCCGTCATCCTTTCCTTTTCCATTTTTGGTAGTGATTACAATAACTCCATTTAATCCTCTTTCCCCATATAATGCAGATGCTGCAGCTCCTTTTAGTACGTTGATAGATTCAATATCTTCCTGGTTGATATCAGAAAGCGCATTTCCATAATCGATTGAATTCTCTCGAGTAGTGCCATTGTTAACAGGCGATCCATCAATAACAATAAGTGGGTTACCTCCTCCCAATGATTTTACTCCCCTGATAACCAAATTGGAAGATCCTCCAAAGTTGTTATTTGTAGTAACGTTAAGACCCGCTACTTTACCAGATAATTGCGCCGCAATATTCCCCGTATTTGTGGTACCATCAGAGAGAGCGCTTGCTTTAATTTCCTGGGAAGCATAACCAAGAGATTTCTTTTCTCTTTTGATCCCAAGTGCAGTTACCACCACCCCTTCAATTTCTTTTGCTTTAATGGTATCGTTCTTTTCTTGTGCCTGAGCAATAGCAAAAGATGAACTCAATACTAAAACAAGCAGAGTTGTTGTTAGTTTCTTCATATCCAATTTTAATTTTAAGACTGTACAAATTTGTAAAACTTTATTAAAAGCACAAAGTAAAATCATAAAAAAATTATAAAATATTTATTAAATTTAAGAATTAATAACAATAATTCATTAAATTATGTTAAAAACAATATAATTAACAAAAACTAAACATTTAACCCTTATTATATTTCAGAAAAACCCAACTGATTTTAATTGATATTTTCTATATAGAATATTTCTAAATACACAATAAGTCACTGATTATAAAATAATTACTCACTTAAAAATGAGTAAGGCAAAAATAATTCACAAAATTAACAATGTAATGCATATTATATTTCATCCCATAAAAACTGTCTTATCATAAATCTTAACAAAAAAAACCGCCCGAAGGCGGTTTTTGATATGAATGTTAAAATATATCTTTAGTTGATATCCCAGAATATTTTTGTGGTTAGCTTGTCACCACCGATTGCAGCACTTGCAGCTGCATAATTACTACCATTAGTAGTTGCCTCCGCAGCAGGGTACTGAAGTCTTACAGGAACTTTTCCTTCTGCATTTGGAATTGCAGTTGAAGGAGCTACTAATTGAGGATAATCTAATCTTCTGTAAAAATTCCAAGAAGTTACTGCCTGATTATACATTGCAACCCAAGCCTGCTCACCAATAGATTTCTTCCAGTTTGCAGCATTGTATGGATGTGCAGCAATATAAGCAGCAGCATCTGATGCTAATCCCCAATCATTAAAAGATGATGTAATTGCCGTTAAATATAATGCAGCAGGACTTCCTCCTATGCCCCACCTTGCAGCAGCTTCAGCACGATAAAAAGATACTTCCGTATAGCTTAAAATTATCCCCGGTGTTGTGGCTGTATATGCAAATTCTCCAGCGTTTGAAAAGTCTGCAAATTCTCCAGGCGTTCCGATAACCTGTCCAATATAATCACCGTCAACATCTGTATAATATGCACTGATTCTTGGATCGTTATTAGTATTCATATAATCTACCAAAGTTTTTCCAGCAATGAAATCATCTCTTGAACCAGTTTCTTGGAACATAGGATTTTCATTAGGAGAAGCACCAAGATACTGGAATTGGCAGTTTTCTTGTGATGACATAATTACACCACCAGTTATAGCCTTGTTTACAGTTGTTTGAGCTAAGCTTGGATTAACATCAGCTAAAGTAATACCTAATTTTAGAAGTAATGAGTTTCCAAATTTTCTCCAATTAGTTATGTTGGATTCTTTTTTACCTGTAGCTGGATTAAGTTCACCATAATAAATATCTCCATTTTCAGTAAATCCTTTGGAACTGTTTGATAGATTATTTAAATCTATCTCCAATTTAGAAATTAAAGATGAATAAATATCAGAAGCTTTATCATATTTTGGAAGTGGATAAACATCTATATTTAATGCCTGACTATAAGGTATATCGCCATAAGTATCTACTAAAACCTGATATGTATAGATTTTCATCATATCAATTATAGCCAGCTGATTTTTCTTTTTACCTGGCCATGAAGCTATTTCTGAAGGAGTCGGCGCGTAAGCATTAATTATTCTTTCAGCCTGATCTAAATTTTTAAGTACGTTAACATAATTGTCAGTCCAAACATTATTAGATACATTTCTATTTGTAAAATCATAATTACTTTCATTTACATAAATAGTTTCTGTCCAGTACTGCATAGTGAGCCTAAAGTTGTTTTCATTCACACTAGGCGTATTCATATAATCACTAAGCTCTTTTTGTGCATAAGTAAGCAAGGATTCCTGAGTTGTATTATAAAATGCATGCTCATCCAAATTGACGTCATCAGTTGTTGTACATCCGACAAACAAAAGAGCTAATATTGATGTTATTATATATTTTTTCATGTTCTTTTAGAAATTAATTTTTACATTAAATGAAATGTTTCTAGTAGCTGGCATTGGCCCAGATTGATATCCCTGAAGGTTTCCAGAGGAAAGTCCTGCTTCTGGGTCAGAGTAAGGTAAGTTTTTATGCATAATCCATAAGTTGTTGCCAATTAAACTAACGGACATCCCTTGTATGAATTTAGAATTAAAGAATTCTTTATTAAATCTATAAGTTATTGCCACCTCTCTCAGTTTTATGAAACTTGCATCATATACATAAGCTGCCCCAGGAAGATCAGTTCCCAAAACTTGGCTTGATTGTGATCTATCCAATCTGATTGTATTTGGAATATAAGTTCCAGGACTAGTAGGATTTTCCATCACTCCTGGAAGAATTACCCCTCCACCATTGGCTAGAGTATTTCTGATTGGATTTCCTAGATCATTAAATCCTACTGAATCAGGATATATCCCCGTTCCATATCCATAATATTGATCTAAGGAATATACTTTACCACCTTTTCTCCAATCAATTAAGAAGCTTAGGGACAAGTTTTTGTATGTTAATGTATTATTCATACCAGCTGTCCAGTCGGCCTGGAAGCTTCCTTGGTTATATGTAGGAGTGTCTGTTACTAAATATGCCCCATTTTCTCCAACGATACGCTGTCCGTTTGAATCATAAACATAATCTGATGTCCATATTGAACCGTAATCTCCATTAAGAGGAGCATTAATACTGACTCCACCCTGAGATCTACCCATTGTAATATTTTCAATACCAGGAGCAAGCTCTGTAACTTTCGTCCATGGATTAGACCAGTTTACTGTAAAATCCCAAGAGAAATTGGTTGTTTTTATAGGAGTAGCATTAATTGATACTTCAAAACCTTTCGTTGTAAGCTCCCCTGCATTTTGAGTCTTAGCCAAAGCTCCGTTAGCAAAAGATACAGGCAATGGTAAAATCTGGTCATATGCTTTGTTCTGGAACCAAGCAACATCAAAACCTAGACGATTATTAAACATTTTTGTTTCAATACCTAATTCTATATTTTTAAGTCCCTGCGATTTAAGCTCAAAGTTTCTAAGCGTGGTATTGTAAGCATAGATTGGGATATCTCCATATGACGGTTGTGAAAAATATCTATTTAGTAACTGATCAGCTCCTGTATCTGATCCTACTTCTGCATAAGCTGCTCGTATTTTACCAAAATTCAGCCAATTTGCTTTCAATAGATTTGAGAAGACGATACTGGCAGATAATGATGGATACCAGTAAACAGCATCATTTTCAGGAAGAGCAGTAGATTGATCTCTTCTATATGTTCCTTCTAAATAATATGTATTTTTATATCCAAGGGATATCTGACCAAATACTCCATAAACATATTTCGACAAATCTGAAATCAGAGGTCTAACCGGTGCGGAGTTCGAATTCGCAACAGTATAAATTCCTGGAATATAAAGTCCTCCTGATGTTGATTGCTGATTAGAATACGTTTTTTGTACATTAATGTTACCTCCTAATAAGACATTAACATTAAAGTCATCTGTAATATTCTTTTTATATGTACCTATAAAGTCATAGTTGGTCTCAGAGAATTTATATTGGTTAGTAGCATAACCTGAAGGCTGATCAACAGCTCCATTTAACCCAAAATCATTTCCAATATATGATCCTACAGCTTTTCGGTCTTCAGTAATCATAGTGTATCCATCTCTTCCCATTCTTACTAAAAAGTTAAGATCTTTTGTTACATCATAATTTAAACTGAAGTTTCCTGCAAATCTGTCTCTTGAGTCATTCTGATAGTTTTCATATCTTTGAAAATATGGGTTATCCCAGAATGCCGGTGTCAGATCTGTCATACTCTTCATATTCCATGTATAATTCTTTTTATAAGCATTATAGAGATATTGCAAATCCTTAATATCTACGTTTGTAGCCCACCATTGTCTGAAATTGGTCATTATATTATCGTTATAACCAGTAGTATTTCGACCAACTGTTTTTTGAGTAATATAATTTGCATATAAATTAGCAGTTAATTTATCTGTTAATTTATATGATGCATTTCCACTGAAGTTATTTTTAATTAATGAACTGTTCGGCATGATATCCGATGCGTCAGTATTCGTGTAACTTAATCGATAAGTTGACTGATCATTTCCCCCATTGAAGGATAAACTATTTACATAATTTGTTCCTGTATTAAAGAATTTAATCGGTCCATTTTTTGCCATCTGCCATGGTGTCCTTTGCCCTTGAGTTGGAGAACCTGGAATAAATGCCCCATACTGCCATACCATTGAACCATCATAAGGTGAACCATATGAAGCATCATTTCCAAAAGCTACCCTAGGGCTTCCCTGGTACAATGTGCTACTAAAACTTTTTCCTGTATACCCTTGCCCATATTGCGTCTGATATTCAGGAAATGTTGATTTATCTATCGTAGACATAGTAATAGAAGTGGAAAACTCCATTCCTATACCTTCCTTATTTTTCTTTCCTCTTTTTGTGGTAATAATTATAGCACCATTTTGTGCTCTAGAGCCATATAAAGCAGTTGCTGCTGCCCCCTTAAGAACATTAAGAGTCTCTATATCATTAGGATTAATATCAGATACGGAACTTCCATAGTCATAGCCACCACCACCAGTAGCTTGGTTTGCCGTATTAATATTTTTATTCATAATAGGTACACCATCTACTACAAAGAGTGCCTGGTTATCTCCTAATATGGTTTTATATCCTCTTGTAACAACATTAATAGAGCCTCCAAAGTTTGTACTCTGCTTAATTTCTAAACCAGCTACTTTACCTGATAGGTTATTTAAGAAGTTAGTAGTAGGGTTTTTGTTAACAGCCTCTCCTTTTACTTCCTGGGTTGCATACCCGAGAGATCTTTTCTCTCTCTTAATTCCGAGTGCAGTTACTACTACTCCCTCAATTTCTTTTGTTTTTACAGTATCATTCTTCTGCTGAGCGTTAGCAATGGCAACAGATGAAGACAATACCAAAACAAGTAGACTTGTTGTTAGTTTCTTCATATCAAATTTTAATTTTGTATCCTCTACAAATTTGTAAAACTTTCTTAAAAATACAAAACAAAATCTTAAAAAAATATCAAATATTCACTTATTTACAAAATAAGAATTATAAATATTGTTAAATTAAGTTAAAAACAAAATAATTAACAATAACAAATCATTTTATCAATATTTTTTTTTAGAAAAACACAAATGATTTTAATTGATAATTTCTATACAAAATATTAATGCAATTTCAATATAACAATCTGATTATCAAATAAATTAATTACATTCCAATGATAAAATGGTATTTATTCAGCCAACAATACAATGCAGCGCATACAATATTTTTTTTATTTAATTTGAGCCATTAACTACTGTTTTGGAAATAACTGCAATCAGAAACAACAAAATATAAAATCTGATGCGGAAATTTAAACAGAATACCATATTCCTTAATAAGGGTAAATTCTGAATATTATTATTAATGCTACAATAAATACATCCATTTTAAATGCATTTTTAGTAATTTTACACACTTATGACATGGTAAAAACTTATGGGCTTATTACAAAAATGGACGGATCTCTACATCGAAGCTGGATGTGATGAAGTGGGAAGGGGATGTCTCAGTGGTCCTGTGGTTGCAGCAGCCGTTATTTTGGATGACAGCTTTAAGCCAAATTTGGTTAATGATTCAAAGAAGCTGACATTCAAAACGAGGATGGAACTGGACAGTTATATTAAGGACAATGTAAAAAATTACGCCATAGCAGAACTACCTCCGTCTTTTATCGATGAACATAATATCCTTAATGCGAGTATTCATGCTATGCATTGTGCATTAGACCAATTAACAATAATTCCGGAGTTAATTTTAGTAGACGGAAATAAATTCCATCCTTATAATTACATTCCTCATCAGTGCATTGTACAAGGAGATGCAAAAGTTCTCTCTATTGCAGCAGCCTCTATTCTTGCCAAAAACTACAGGGATCAATTGATGATTGAACTCCACGAAGAATTTCCACAATATAACTGGAACACCAACTTTGGATATGCCACGAAAGCCCATCAGCAGGCTTTAATAAAATATGGTCCGACAAAACACCACCGAAGATCATTCAGACTGGAATATGATTAAGATATAAAAAAAGAGAAGCAATTTGCTTCTCTTTTTTAAAATAGATTATTTATTTTATTTCTTTTTTTTCTGCTGCTCCTGAATTTTCTGTTGATCCTGAGCTTTCTCCATCATCTCTCTCATTTTCTTCTGGAACTTGCCTTCAGATTTTGGTTTCTCTTTATTTGCCTGTATCTGTGCATGAATTTTCTTTTCATCCAGTATCCAGTACTTAATAACCAGAATAATAAGAATATTGATCGCATTGGATACAAAATAATACCATGAAAGACCTGATGCCGAGGTATTTAGGAAGAAAAGGAATGTAATAGGGAAAATATACATCAACACTTTCATATTCGGCATTCCTTCCTGCTGAGGCTGTTGCATATTTCCTGAAGTCATTACCGTATAAATCAAGATCACAATTGTACATGCCAAAGCAAAAACACTTAAATGGTCTCCCAGGAAAGGTACTTTAAACGGAAGCTTGATCAGATCATCGTAGGCCGTTAAATCCTTTGCAAACCAGAACCCCTTCCCTCTAAGATCGATAAAGTTCGGGAAGAAACGGAATAAGGCATAGAAAATAGGAATTTGCACCAATGCAGGGAGACATCCCGCCATCTGGTTCACTCCTGCCTTTCGGTAGATTTCCATAGTAGCCTGCTGCTTTTTCATTGGATCAGCGTCTTTCAGCTTGGCATTTACTTCATCAATCTCAGGGCGGATCACTTTCATCATCGCACTCAACTTATGCTGCTTATACATAATGGGTGATAAGATCAGCTTTACAATGATCGTCATTAAGAAGATTACCCAACCTGCTGTCAATCCCCAACTTGCAATAAAATTATACATTGGCATGAAGAACCCACGGTTCATCCATCCAATGAAAGACCATCCTAATGGTAAAATTTCGTCAAAGTTTTTATCATATGATTTTAACAGAGGTAAATCAAGCGGCATAAAATACCACGTAAAGTCCTGGTTAAGCTCGCTTCCTGTCATCTGTACGAATCCTTCAAAATTAAGTTTCTTCAGATATTCGCCTTCTTCAATAGTTTCCTGATTTCCCTTGCTCTGCGTGAAACCGCTTTTAGCTTCAATTACGGAGGAGAAGAACTGCTGTTTTACACCAATCCAGTTAAGAGTTTCCTTTTCTTCCTCCATTGTTGTTCTTCCATCATAATCATAATCTTTATAATTATTGAAAGCATAAGAGAATTCTGAGTGGGACTGTTCCTGTGCTCTACCCTTTTCCAGGTTTCTTACACTGTAATCCCAGATAAAATCTGCTTTGTTATCAGCAGTAATAGCAGCAAGTCCTTTCGTTCTTACTTTAAAATCAAGTGTATATTTTGGAAGCAATGTATAAACAAACTGAATAACAGCATTGTTGTAATTAGCCGTCATCGTTACAGTATTTCCATTAACAGCAGGTGTAAAAACCAAGTCTTTAGTATTGATTACTTTTCCTGTTTTGTCTTTAAACTGAAAACCGTAGTTCGAATTTTTTTTGTCGATCAGATAAAGAGGAAGATCCGCCTTATCCGTTTTATGATCATATGCTTTATATTCCGAAAGCTGCACTTTAGAAACCTGTCCTCCTAAGCTTGAGAACTCCACATTCAGTTCTTTGTTTTTCAAACTGGCTGTCTGGATAGCACCAGGAGTTACATTTGGATTGATATTGCTTGCCTGAGTCTGTTTTACAGCATTTTTCACCTGCTCGACTTTCTGCTCCTGAGCTTTTATCTGCTCTTCTTTCGACTGTTTGTTCTGGAAATAGAACATGAATCCGAAAAGAACCAAACATAAAACCGCAAAACTGATCATTTGACTTTTATCGATTCCTTTGTTTTCTTGCATTTTATTTTTATATTAAAATTTTAAATTTAATCAAGCATCACCATATGCTGCTTTTTGAGCTGACAAAAATACTGTTTTTTTATCAAAACTCTATGCATTACCATGTTACTATATAATAAACTCAAGCTGAGAATAATCAGCCTGAGTTTATTTTAAGACGTTTATGGTAAATAATTACCTTATTTCTTTTCGCAAGCCTTGATGAAAGCCCTGAACAGAGGGTGCGGCGTTGCTACTGTACTTTTGTATTCAGGGTGATACTGCACTCCTACATAGAACGGATGATCAGGAAGCTCAAGAGCCTCTACCAGACCCGTTTCCGGATTGGTACCTGTCGCCAGGAACCCGTTCTTTTCAAATTCCTGAAGATAATCACTGTTAAATTCATAACGGTGACGGTGTCTTTCTGTAATATTTTTAGTTCCGTAGATATCATATAGTCTGGAACCATTCTTCAATGAGCATTTCCAAGCTCCCAGACGCATTGTACCTCCTTTGTCTACGATATTTTTCTGCTCTTCCATGATAGAAATTACAGGATCCGGTGTGGAAGTGTCAAATTCCATTGAATTCGACTTGGTGTGGCCAAGAACATTTCTTGCAAATTCAATCGTCATGATCTGCATTCCCAGACAAATTCCCAACATCGGAACTTTATTTTCTCTTGCATATTGAGCTGTAAGCACTTTTCCTTCGATTCCTCTATCGCCAAAACCTGGAGCAATGAGGATTCCGTCCACACTATTTAAAATCTCTTTAATATTTTCAGCGGTGATATCTCCACTGTATACCCATCTTACTTTCACTTCAGTTTCAAGACTTGCCCCTGCATGTTTAAAAGCTTCGGCAATAGAAATATAAGAATCCTGCAGAGAAATATATTTTCCTACCAAAGCAATTTCTACAGTTCTTTTAGGGTTTTTGAATTTTTTAAGGAAAGTCTTCCAATCTTTCAGATCAGCTTCTTTATCATTTTTCAGGTCCAGTTCTTTTAAAACTACATCATCAAAATTTTGTTTCTGAAGATACATTGGAACTTCATAGATTGTTTCAAGATCCTTACATTCAATGACGTTATCCAGAGACACATTACAGAACTGAGCCAGTTTCGCTCTCTGATCTTTTGGAATATTATGTTCTGTTCTGCAAACCAAAACATCAGCCATTATTCCGCTTTCCATCAATTGACGAACGGAATGCTGTGAAGGTTTTGTTTTCAATTCACCGCTTGAAGCCAGATAAGGCAACAGAGTAAGATGAATCACCATAGAATTTTTCTCACCAAGCTCCCATTTCAGCTGACGTACAGTTTCAATGTACGGAAGGGATTCAATATCCCCTACAGTTCCTCCGATCTCAGTAATGATGATATCGTAGTTCTGCTTGGAAAGCATTTTAATTCTTCTTTTTATCTCGTTGGTGATATGAGGAATTACCTGAACCGTTTTTCCCAAGAAGTCTCCTTTTCTTTCTTTTTCAATAACTGTTTGGTAAATTTTCCCTGTAGTAACGTTGTTGTTTTGGGAAGTAGGAGCATCCAGATAACGCTCGTAGTGACCTAAATCCAGATCTGTTTCTGCACCATCTTCGGTTACATAGCATTCTCCGTGTTCATATGGATTCAGTGTTCCGGGGTCGATGTTGATATAAGGATCCAGTTTTTGGATTGTTACGCTAAAACCGCGTGATTTTAACAAAAGCCCCAGAGAAGCAGACACGATTCCTTTTCCCAAAGATGAAGTTACACCTCCTGTCACAAAGATGTACTTTGTATTCTTTTTACTCATTAGATTAGGTTTGTGCAAAGTTATGGGAAAAAGAGATACAAAGCAATTTTTTAAGTTTTGAAAACCGAAAATCCTCTTGTATCGTTTATAAATTCTGCTTAAAAATTCATCTGTTTTTCATAAATGCAGTGACAAAATTCTATGATTTCGGTAGACAAATTAGAACCAAAATTCCGGAAGATTCTTTCTCACCCGGTTTTATTGTTCAGTATGTGAGAAAAAAAAAATTAATCATAATAAAAAAAGGCTTTCCAACCATTTGAAAAACCTTTTTAAATTCAATTATTTATAAAATTATTGTTTTGTTAACTCAAAATATAAACTTACTTCCACATCTTTAGCTACTCCTGCACCGGTTGGATCATACTTAATTCCATAATCTAAACGGTTAACTGTGAATTTTGTCTGAAAGCCCATTACTTCTTTTCCCTGCTGGTTTTTGGTGACTCCTCCAAATGTTACCGGAACACTTATTTCTTTCACAGTTTCCTTGATTTTCAGGGTTCCTTTCACAATGTATGAATTATTTTTATCCTTGGTAATAGAAGTGCTGTGAAAGCTCATTGCCGGGTATTTATCCACATCAAAAAAATCAGCGCTTTTAAGATGCTTGTCTCTCATTTCTACTCCTGTGTTAATAGAGTTCACCTCTACTCCAAAATCGAAAACGGCATTATCTAAATTAGCACCTTCACTCGTTACTCTTCCTTTGAAAGAATCAAAACGTCCCTGTACAAAGCTAATCCCCATATGTTTGATATTAAAGTTTACCGAAGAGTGCATAGGATCTACTGCCCATTCGGTTTGTGCGAAGCCCATAACACTTAACAGTGTGAAAACGAAAGATAAAAATACTTTTTTCATAATATTACTTTTTATATAATATTTTCAAAGATAAGCTATATTATTAAAATAAATATTGCTCTATCGCAATCATTTTTATCATAAAAAGGATTTATTATATCAATCTCCATTTACAATAGTATTCATCCAAATGTTAATATCTTCATCGGAAGGAATCTTGAGTTTTTTACGGAGATTATATTTACGGTTCTGAACCGTACGGTAAGAAATAAAGGCAAATTCTGCAATATCTTTGGTAGAGAAATTAAGAAACAGTAAAGCGCAGAATTTTAATTCGCTGGCCTGCAGTTGGGGAGAGATCTGTTGCAGTTTATTTATAAATTCGGGATATATTTCTATAAACCGTGTCAGAAACTCAGGATTGTTTTCTTTGGCAAGCTGAACAATTTCTTCAAAAGAAACGTTTATTTTTCTTTCCAATTGTCTGGTTTCTTCTTCTTTTAACTGCAATACCTTATCTTTTTCTGATAATTCTGCTTCTTTTTTATTTTTATATTTCTGGTTGTTTGTATAACCGATATAGAATAATGCAAGGATTAATATAAAAATGATCCCTCCTATCCAGTATGTTTTGCTCAGCAGATGTTTGTTTTCCACTTTTTCATCATTCAGAATATTATTAATTATAAAATCTGTTGATCGGGCTTTTTCTATTTCTATACTGTCCTTCATTTTTATAGTCCTTACCAAATATTCTTTCTCCTTTTCTGCATTCTGCATTGCAGCATAAACTTCGGTAATGCTTTCGTATAGATAAATAATATCAGCTTTGGGATTAATACTTCTTTCAGCTTTTATGGCTTCAAAATTAAGTTCCAATGCCTTATTATATTCTTTCTTTTCAAGGGCTAGCTTGCCCAATGCGTTCAAAAAAAATAACCTTGATCTCGATGAACACTTATAAAAATTTTGTATTTCTATTGATCGATTAATATAAAACTCCGCCGAATCTGTATTTTTTTCCTTAAGAAAATTTAACCCGATACTGGCATTTGTTATACTTAAATCATAGCAATATTCTTGCTTGCTTTTTTGATCCATCTTCCTGTATCCCTCTAAAGCTTTTCTGTAGTAGTAATTGCTGGAGTCTATATTATTCATTTCATCATACACCCCCCCTATATTCAAATAGGCCATATATACATATTTATATCCTTCTCTTTCATGGCTTTTCTGAGCCAATATTATTTCCTGATGAAACTCAGCAAGGGCTCTGTCGTATAATCCCGATGTAAAATAGTTGCCCCCTATCACATTTCTCAATCTTGCCCTCATCTCATAATCTTCTTCAGCAACATATTTTTCAGCAAGTTCAGCATAATGCAAGCTTTCTTTGATCATTCCAAACTCATACAGGATACAGGATATATCCCAATAACCAACAGACAAACCTTTGAAATAATTATTTTTTTCTGCCAGCTTTACAGCCTGCCGGGCTATTTTTAATGCGGGGATGAATTGATCTGCATAATATAAGCTATCGGAAATAGCCAGCATCCGGTCAATTTTTTCCCTTTCCGGTCTGCTCTGCCCAAAAGAGAAAAATGAGATCAGTAAAAAAAACAAAAACTTAACCGATTTCATTTTTAAAAACTATAATATAAAATTACTAAAATTCCCCGATAAAATCATTTTTCTAATGATATTGACATTTTTTAATTGATAATTTTAAAATTCTGCAGCAAATTTTTTCTTCCACTCAGCGATGGTATTTCTACTGAGTTTAAAATGCATAGCCAGTTGTGTATTATTTAATTTAAGCTTTTCCTGATAATTCAGGATTTCCCTAATTGATTCCTTATCATAAGACTTATGCTGCTGGTTGAAAACTAAATCTTCTTTTCTTAATTGATTGAAAATAATGCTTTCCAGCTTTATCACATCCAAAATGGTCATACAATCTTTAGAGAGAATGTTTTCGCATTTTGTTTTTTTTTCAGGATATTTTTTATTTAAAATATCAGTATAAATAAGTTTGTAATCCGGTATTACTTTTCGTACTTGCTTATCCATTTATATAAAGTGGTTTTAGGAATTCTGTATTTTTTAATAACTTCATTTCTTGTCATTTCGCCGGACTTGATCTGTTCCAAAATAAAATCAATGATTTCTTTGGTATAGATATTTTTACGAAACTGCGGAAGAGAGGTTTTACTCTTTTCTTTTACCGAATAAGGAGCATACAAAATCAAATGTTGGGAGTATATCCTGAAAAAATCATATTCCAACAGCTTGCTCCATCGCAAAAGCAGCTCAGAATCTATATTTTTTGCCTGATACATTTCTTCTATTTCATCTTCCTGGCGCTTAAAGAAATTGCAAATGCGGGATATTTCTATCCCATGTTCTATAACTTTTTGATTAATCATAGAGCCTATATAAATATCCTTGAATTGCATATTTTATGAATTAACATTGATTATTATTATTAAATTGAATTATATTGTTTTTCTCTTTTCCCCATTCGCCTGTATGCTCGTTTCCAGTTTAATATTTTTTCTTCAAGCTCTTTTATTTTTTATTAAGCAATCATATGAAGATAGAGTTTCTCTATTTTTCCATATTGATAATGAAAAAAGTCGATAGCAGGAAAAAGGTATGGTATCATTCCTGTAGTACAGGCAGACAGAAGTAGTAGAAGTCAGCGATAATCTTGGATGGAAGTGCATTACTAAGTAGAACCATCCTGATTAAGTTTTGTAACATAATCCAAGATTCGGCATGGGCAAAAAAATTAGAGTATTTCGACATTCAGAGGAATTATAATGGCAATGGCAGAATAATTTTTTAATTTGTTCAAATTCTATCCATTCCGGGCGGAGTATCCAGATTAAACATTATTTTGATGCGTTTTCTGATATTCCTTTCGTCAGATAAGTGTTCTTTATAAATTTACTCTAATTATCAAAATAATATTGGCTTTTAAATTTGCATCAGTTGTGTGTTTTTGCTTTCTAAGAAAGCCAATATTATTTTAGAAAATTATTTTCGCTTAAGTTAATTTAATGCAATAATAGTAATTCGCGCTTTAAAAGCCTGAGCATCTGAAGCAAGAGCACCTACATATGTGGATGCTATAGGATCAGTATTAAAACTAGTGGTATTCACCCAGCTTTTGGCCTGTAGCTTTATGGTATGGGTTCCTGCAGGAAAATTGCTGATTACTTTTTGGGCTGTGGAATAATTTCCAAGCCTGACCAATACAGATGGGGCATCTGCACCGGAATAATAACTTGAAATAGTTTTAACACCATCTACAATAAGATCGATACTTCCCTGAGCAGGAGCTCCTGCATTAGTCGGTAGAGGAAGAGCGCTATAAGTGATGAGTGCAGTTGTATTTCCAGTTGTGGTAAAAGTCATAGTGGCTCCGTTAATATCTGCAGTAACACCCGAGGCTATAGTTTGCGGAGTTGTGCCAATGGCTTCTTTTATCAACTGTATAGATCCCGCTGCTGGCGGAATAGTTTTAAAAACACCAGTAGCATCAGCTACCACAAGCCTGTCTGTGGAAGCACCTGTATTTGTGTTAATATTACGGACACGCATATTTCCCGTAGCGATGTCTAATGTTTCCGTGGGGGTCGTCGTATTAATACCCACATTGCCTGTTTGAGCGAAAGAAACTGCAGCAAAAATCAAAGCAGCAGCTGTAAAAATCTTTTTTTTCATCCTTTTGTTTTTAAGATTAATGTTATTTCAAAAAATTTTATATAATTCTTAAATTATTCACTGTACTAATCCCTACTTATTAAAACCGAGTGTGTTTTTCTGTTTTTAAATTTCTTCAACAAATAGATAAAAAAACCATCAAAAAAAACAAAAAAGGAGTACTCATCAGATACTCAATCCTAATTAAACGAATGTAAATATCTAATTATCAATTGTATAAAAAATCCAATAATACATTCACCTCTCAAACAAATAATAAGAGATGCTTCACAAAAAGTATAAAGTGGGTATTGATTTTATTGATTTAATCCGGACATCCAGACATTAATATCCTGATCGGAAGGAATATCCAGTTTTTTACGGATACGGTTTTTTCGGATCCTCACAGCCCCGGGTTGCACAAAGGTGTAGGTCGCTATTTCTTTAGTGGAGAAATTAAGAAAAAGTAATGCACAGAATTTCAGCTCACTGTTTACGAGTCCCGGGTTTATTTTTAAGAGCTTATCACAAAATTCCGGATATACTTCACGGAACTTGCCAAAAAATGCAGGATCATTATTTTTAGCAAGCTGTACTACCTCATCATAGGCTACGTTTACTTTTTGTTCAAGATCTGAGATTTTTATTTTTCCTTCTTTCTTTTTCCTTTTGTAAAATATAAATCCTATACTTCCTAAAATCAATGCAGTAACAGACATCATACTAATTATATAGTATAGCTTTTCTTTTGAAGATTGATTCTGCTGTTCCTGCTCTTCTAAGAAATGGGTTACTGAAACATCCAGTACCTGCTTCTGTTTTTGGCTCAGGCTGTCATTCAAAACGGTATAACGGGCAAGATATTCTGTTGCTTTATCAGGCTGTTTCAAGCTGTCATAAGCATTAGAAATTATCTTATACAATGCACATACATCTTCTTTCCTTCTAATCTGGTCATAAACTTCGAGAGACTGTTGATAGCATTCTAAGGCTTTATCATATTGCTTCTTTGCATAATAAAAATTCCCCATCCCCCAAAGAACAGATCCTTTCTGGTACTTAAGATCCGGCTGCCTGCTGGCTTTGTCCCATGCATTTTTAATATAATATTCTGCAGAATCAAGTTTTTTGTTGCTTATATACCAAAAAGATATTTTACCGGCATCTATAGGATTAGGATTTATTGCATAGCCTTTATGAAGATAGTAAAGAACAGAATCCGGAAATTTAGCTACTACACTGTTGGTAGCTTTGTAACTATAAGCATAATTAAGTCCATAATTCGGAGTAGCTTTTATTTTACGTCCATAGTAAATTGCTTTGTCAAGATATTGGTTAGCTTTTTCATAAAAACCTAATACTTCATAATTTCTGCTATACTCTACATACAGTTCAGCCAATAATATATTATCATTTTTTAAGCAATCATTTTTTTCTGCCAGTGTGAGAAACCGTAAACTTTCTCTATTATTACTCAATAAAAATAATGCATTGGCAATCCTGATATAGCCTCTCGTAATTCCTCTGTCATAGTATATTTTTTCTGATTCTTTAATTGTTTGCTGATTTAACAGAATAAATTTTTGATATTCTCCCTTATCTCTTAACGAAAGTATAGCATCATTTTGCAAGCTGTCTATTTGTTTTTCAGTATAATTCTGGGCATAAACATTAAAGAAAAGATTAATACAAAAGATTAAAAAAAATCTTTTTGAAAAAGTAGAAATATTCATCATTCATGTTAATTATTGATTTAACTATGCATCCAGACATTAATATCCTGGTCAGAAAGGATATTTAATTTTTTCCGGATACGGATTTTTCGCATTCTTACAGCCCCGGGTTGTACAAAGGTGTAGGTCGCTATTTCTTTAGTGGAGAAATTAAGAAAAAGTAATGCACAGAATTTCAGCTCGCTGTTTACGAGCCCCGGGTTTATTTTTAAGAGCTTATCACAAAATTCCGGATATACTTCACGGAATTTGCCAAAAAATGCGGGATCATTATTTTTAGCAAGCCGTACTACCTCATCATACGCTACACTTACTTTTTGTTCAAGATGAGATATTTTTACTTTTTGCTCTTTCTTTCTCCTTTTATAAAACTTAAAACCTAAAAAGCCTAATATAAGCCCAACAACACTTATACTACCAATAACATAATACAGTTTCTGTTGTGAAGAACTGTTTTTTTGTTCCTGCTCGTTCAAAAAATCTTCCACGGAAATATTAAGGACCTGTTTTTGTGTGGTATTGAGACTATCGTTCAAAACAGTATATTTTGTCAGATATTCTTTAGATTTCTCCGGTTGTTGAAGGCTGTAATAGGTAACAGACATCTTCTGGTAAAGTGTCCGCATATCTTCTTTTCTGTCCATCTGCCGATAAATTTCAAAAGACTGCTGATAATATTCCAGGGCCTTTTCGAATTGTTTTTTCCGGAAATAAATATCAGCAAACCCCCACAGAGCCGCTGCTTTATGGTATTTCAGATCAGGATTGACAACTATTTTCTGCCAGGCTTCTTGTATATAAAATTCCGCCGAGTCTATATTATTCAATTCCAGATATTTCTGTGATATATTGACGGCTGTTGAAGGAACTGGTTCTGCTTTATAGGCTTTATGTAAATAGTATAGTGCCGAATCGGGACGTTTCTTAATCTTTGTACTTAACGCCTTCCAACAATATACATATCCCAGACTGTTATTTTTTAAAGAATCTTTGTCATTTATTTTTTTAGCATACTGTATAGCTTTATCAAAGCTTTCATCGGCTTCTGTATAAAAACCTACTTGGTCGTATATTTTGCCATACTCTACATATAATGCATCTAAAAGACGATAATCATGTTGTAAATATTCTTGCTTTTCAGCCAATTTCAGAAAGCGTAAGCTTTCCTTATAGTTTCCCAATAAAAATAAAGCATTGGCTATATTAATATATCCTTTGGTTACCCCTTTTGCATGATTGATTTTTTCCGACTCCCGGATCAGCTGCTGATTCAACAAGATCAGTTTTTGGTATTCTCCATTTTCTCTTAGGGCAAGACTTCCATAAGCCTGTATGCTGTCTATCTGTTTTTCATTACGGTGCTGCGAATAGCCACAGGAAAACAGACTTATACAAAAGCTGGCCAAAAAAAATTGTAAGGCATTAGAAATATTCATCGTTGTGTTTTTATAAAATAGTTTATAAATACTCAGAAAATGCTGCATGTAATATATCTGTCTCTCTAAAAGTTCCAACGGAAGTCTTCCTAATAAAGATACGGTTTTTACAGCACTCAATGAAATTCAATAACTACAAGTGCAAAAGTATAATTGTTTTGGTACTGAACGCAGAGATATATCAACTTTTACGTCTATTTTATTCGCATACAAAATACTGATTATCAACTAAAAACAGCAGATGTTATATATATGTAACGTTATTTTTTTTCATGTAATATGAATGTGTCTTTATAATTGATGATGAATTGCATTTCTTGTAATTACTTTGCTCTCAGAAAACAAATGATTTAATTTTAAAAACATTAAAAGATGAAAAAATTATTTTTTACAGCTATCTGTATTATTTCATGTTCGATACTTTCAGCTCAAGTAGGAATCAATACAAGTACTCCAAATCCAGATGCGGTATTGGATGTTGTATCTGCCAACAAAGGATTTTTACCTCCTCGTATCGCATTGACCTCTACTATCTCATCCTCTCCATTAAGTGTACATGTAGCCGGAATGGTTGTCTATAATACACTTACTACAGGAGATGTTATACCTGCCTTATATTATAATGATGGTACGAAATGGATATTACTGGGTAATCCCGGAGGCTCTGGTGTCAATATTTATAATTCGGATGGTACTTTAACCGGTAACAGAACTGTAATACAAGCATCCAATACACTGGCCTTCACAGGCAACCAGACCAATGGTTTTTCTGTGGACGGAACAACATTCTCTGTAGATGCCGCTAATGACAGAGTCGGTATTGGTACAACTACACCGCAAGCCACTTTAGATGTGGTTGGGAAACCTACTGTTACTACAGCATTTGACGGCATCATTGCTCCCAGAATTACAGGTAATCAATTAAGTCCGAAATTATATACAGCAGCACAAACAGGAGCGATAATTTATGCGACATCAGCCGATACTACTCCATCAGGACAAACAGTAAATGTAACGTCTTCGGGGTATTATTATTTTGACGGTTCGGTGTGGGTAAAATTTAATTCAGGGTTAGGTTCCGGGGTTACAAGCCACACGCTTGTCCGTAGCGGAAACCAGATGACCTCTACAATAACTACTCCCAGCGGGACATTTCAGGGCTCATCTGATATAGTAGCCTATAGTATGAATTTCAACAATGCTACCCGTACACTGACCTTAACAATTAATGGGCAGACAAGCTCAGTAAACATTCCTTAATAAGCCTTTTAATACACTTTAAGGTGGTAATAAACTAGGGAAATACATAAGATTTAATCACAATATGCATTCCCTGTGATCTTCTTGTGTATAAAAAACATTTTAAATTAAACACTGATGAAAAAAAACAATTATTTAGGAAACCTCCTTTCAGGGTTCCTTCTCTTTAGTTCAGTTTTATTCTGGTCTCAGACCGTTGTACGCTACAACCAGGATATAAAGGGAGGTGCTACAATAATCGGTAATTGCTGGTACTATAGTACCAGCAATACAGGCTCACCAAGGTTAACACCGGATATAGATGGAGATGCCACTACTACCTGGTCTACCTCGGCAGATCTGATTCTTCCTGCAGGATCTACCATTGAAAAAGCGTATTTATCTATAGAAAAAGATGACTTTACTAATGATCCACCTGCTTTTACTTCCGTAAAGCTAAAAGTTCCGGGTGCAGCATCCTACACCATATTAACTTCAGGGACCAGTATTGCTAATAGAACTACACTCCCATCCGACTGGCCCACCGGTCAGATGATTTGGGACATCACCCCGATGATGCCTGCCGCCGGATATGTAAGTACAGCAACCGGTGGAGCTGCGGGACGTTATTTTTTGGCTGATCCTCTTCCTGCTCCCTATGATATGGGAGGCTGGTCTATCATTGTCGTCTATAAAAATCCAAATTCAAAATTCAGAAACGTTACAGTAGCCGATAATTGGCAATATTTCACTAATACAAGCATCAGCACAACAATTCCGGGAATAAAAGTTCCGCCCGTTGGCACTGTAAAAGCTGTTGTAGGAGTTACAGGAACTTATGGAGACAGAGGGTTTTCAGATTTCTTAAATTTTGGGAAGACTGCTACTGCATTAACTGCACTTAAAGACCCTATGACAGGTGCTGCCAATGACGCCTTAAACAGTTCGATTGCCTGGGGCAGCAATAATAATGTGCTTGCTGATGGTGTAGCCGTTCCCGTAGGCAATTATGTCAGACGTAATCCTATTAGTGCAGGACACCTATATGGTGCTTCTGAATCCTATGATTATGATGCAGATATTTTTGATGCGACAGGAATTTTAGCTCCTTCAGCTACTCCTATCAGTGTAACCCTTCAACAACAGGGCACAAATGCAGATATATTGATCAGTGGTTCTTATTTTGTTTCTGTTGATATAGCCGTACCTCCATTGCTTACAAAAACAGTATCTCCGGTTACCATTAGTGACGGTGGTACCAGTACTTATACGTGGACGGTAACCAATACTGCACCGGATGCAATTCCTCAGACCATTGCTTTTACGGATAATCTGCCAAGCAATATAATAGTTGCGGCTATTCCTAACGCCAGTATTACGGGGGGAACAGGAGGTACAATTACTGCTGGCGCAGGTTCCGGAACGGTTACTATTGCTAATTTACAATTAGCTCCGGGACAAAGTGCAACTATAAAAGTAGACATTACCAATGTACCCGGACAGGTTAATCCAGTATGTACAGGTCAGCCTGCCTTTACAAACAGTGCTTCAAATATTACCGTTCCTGCCTCATCACCAGTTCTGGATACTTCAGGTATGGTTCCCCAGTGTCTAGCAGTAACATATACGGATACAGACGGAGATGGTGTTCCTGACACTAATGATTTGGACGATGATAACGATGGTATTTTAGATACCGCAGAAGGTTATTGTGCTTCCCAGTCGGTGTATACTTTAAATATGGCTTCTACGCTTGCCGGAGCTACGTTTGGTGCCAACGGCGGAACTTTTAATTTAGTGTATAGTCTTACCTCCGGTACTGCTGTTGCGTCATTAGGAAATAATTTTAACGTTCCTTTTACCTATTCTGATTTTAATAATTCTGTCAATCTTCAGAATCACACCTGGGAGTCATTTGGCAGTAACGCCACCACTTTTTCGATTGTTCCTACTACTGTGCCTTTATACACGGGACTGCCCGGCAATAATAGCACTACTGAGAATGCCAGCGGAGCTTCACCAAGTACACCTGATGGCTGGTTTAGGTATCTGCTTAGTACCAACAGAATAACCCAATTAGGAACTTTTACCACAACCATAGGGAATTTACCGGCTGTTACAGGTTTATCTTCATACAGTAGTAATACTCCATTAAATTTATTTTCAAGCTTTAATGCGACTCTTCCAGCAACAGCATTACCTAACGGTTATTATGCCAAAATGCAGCTTCAAAACACGGTAAATCCTGCAGCTGGAGCTACTACATTGCCCTTAGCTGTAAATTATGGTACCGCGTATACTTGGGATTATACTGCATTTACAAGTACTGCCGGCTCAGGAGCCCTTAATGCCGGAAGAGGTCTCATAAGTATTTCGCAGAATACAATTACTTTTTGTAATCATAGAGATACAGACGGAGATGGAACTCCGGATTATTTAGATCCGGACAGTGATAACGACGGTTGTCCTGATGCACTTGAAGGCTCTGAAAATGTTACCGCTTCACAGATATACCCTTTATCGGATTCTGTTCATCCGGGACAGATAAAAGTAAAAGCAGACGGGATAACTACCAGTACTCCTTCTGGAATAATCAGTACATTACCAGCAGCTAACGGAGTGCCGGAACTGGTAAATAATGCAGCCAATAACTCATCAGGAATTGCCGGAATAGCTGATAATACAGATGGTTCTGCAGATATAGGACAAGGCACAGGAGATTCCGGGAACGCTTCCATAAGCTCGGGATGTTTCTGCTATAAGCCTGCAGTAATGGCCGGAACCGTATTGGACGCTAAATCTGGTATAACAGCACTCGGCAGAGCCGGAGCAGACAACGGCAACTGGCCAGTGGTTCGTAAAGGAGCCTGGACGGCACTGGAAGCCAAAACCAAAGGATTTGTCGTGAACAGGATTCCTACCACAGCCCAGGTGAATGCCATTGCCACTCCTGTGGAAGGAATGATGGTGTATGATGAGGAAGCTGACTGCTTAAAAATTTATACCACCACAAATAACGGAACTTCATTCAGCTGGCAGTGTTTCAATACACAGACCTGTCCGGATTATTAGTAACCCTCTCAACTCATAATATTCTCAAAATGAAAAAAATATTCATCTCAATAATGGCTGTTATTTCTATTTGTGTTTCTTCACAGGTGGCAATAGGCAAAAGTTCAGTGACCAATTCTTCCGTTTCACTGGAGTTCGGAGCAGAAAACCGGGGACTTTTGTTACCCTGGGTAACTTCTGCAGCAGGAGTAACAGGAGCTGTAGATGGTACAATGATTTATGATATCACCGATAAAAAGATCAAATACCGCAAAAACGGAGCCTGGTTTGACCTGAGTGTAGACGCTACAGGAAATGTGGATACCACACTGCAGGATCCGCTTGTTGAAAAAGCCTCTGCTAAAACCGCAATAGGAACCAATGCTGCCACAGATCTCACTCCGGGTGTTTTAGTATTGACAGATATTAACAAAGCAATGATCCTTCCAAAAGTGGACAGTCCCCATGTCAATATCATCAGTCCTTCTGCAGGGATGGTTGTTTATGATAATGTAAAGCATCAGCTGGCTGTTTTCAACGGAACAGTATGGTCCTTCTGGAAACCTTAATGACACTATTCCCAATTATTAACTTATAAAAAATATCATGATGAAAAATATAGTATTTACGGCTTTACTCATATTACCATTTGCTGTTTATTCGCAAACGGGAAATGTGGGAATTAATACAACAACACCCACTGAAACATTAGATGTAGCTACAGGAAATGTTCGTGTCCGTACTATCAATAGTAACATGGGTGCCACAACAGACAAAGTTGTAGTTGCCGATGCTGCCGGTGTTTTAAAAACGATCGCAGCCGCAGCAGGATCTATACAATTAATAAAAGAAGCTATTGGTACAACCCCGCAAACTATCGCACAAAATGTCACTGCTGATATTAACGGAGCCACCCTCACCTTTACGACGACTGGTACTACGACAGCATTGATAACATATAGTGCTCTTCCCTTACCTAATGCTGCTACAGCTCCTGTTCAGGGAAGTATTGATTTGATCGTGGATGGTGTAAAAACGATTTCAAGTTATTACTCAGCTTCAGATGCGCCATCCGGCCTGGTAAGACTTGGAAATTATTCTACGACACAAAAAGTAATAAGCAATTTCCCTGCAGGAACCCATACCATAAAGTTGCAGGCCAAAAGCTGGGTGAATACAACCAGTTTTAATACCGATCCCATCGCATCCGGATACGGAGGGGCAACTGCTTCGGATGCACAGGCTTTTAAAGCGAGAATTAGTGTAATAGCATTGAATTAATCACAAAATCCAACTCTAAAGATTTGAAATAATATTGTTTCTGTACCAGTCCTTCAGAAGAAGCACAAATCTAAAATAAGAAGCAATATTATTCAGATCTTTTTTCTACCATCCATATGAATGCCAACCTAACAGAAATAAATATCGGGCAATACATTGAAATAAGAATCAATGAATTAGAGATACCCATGGAAAGAATATGCAGTTTTCTGAAAAAAGAAGAACATGAGATCCTGAAAATGTATACTGCTCCATCTTTGGATTCGGACATACTGCTTCGTTGGTCAAAATTGTTAAAATATGATTTTTTCAGGCTCTATAGCCAGCATTTGATTTTATATGCTCCTCCTTCCTCAGGAAAAAGGATATTGGAAAATACCTCTGTCTTACCGGAGTTTAGAAAAGGTATCTACACAAAAGAAGTAATCAATTTTATTATCAGTTTAATAAAAACAAAAGAAAAAACCAGGCAGGAAATCATTAATGAATATAAAATTCCCAAAACCACATTATACAAATGGATCAGCAAATACAAAATAGAAAATTAAGGCAACCTGACTACAAAAAAATCTATCTGGATATGATCTTAAAAAGATATCCTCAAAAAAAAGAAAGATGCAAAAATATTCTATCAAAAGATTGTCTCAGTGTTCTCGATGTAATCATGCTGGAAAATATAATTTTCGGGCATACCGGAAAGGAAGATGCGTCATTCAATCAGAAGCATAAATCTTACGATAAAGATGCAGTTTATAAAATATTAGAATATCAAAGAATCAATATGCTTAATAATACGCAAGTGTCCAATCATTTTAAAATCAGCCGAAATACCATTGCAAAATGGAAAAAAATTTATACCGGGAATTTTTCAACACATTAACAGAGGAACCAGTTCAATTCCTATAGTTAAGCATCAATTAAATAAAAGAACAACCGATATGAAGGCTGCGTTATTGAAGTCTTTTTTAAATAATATTTGTATGAATGTAAACCTGACTGAAAGAAATATTGGAGAATGGAGTCTCCGATTATTTGCCCATTTTAAAATGAGCAGAAATACAATTGCAGAGTATAAAAAAATATACACCATTATTACAGACAGGTATTTTGCATAGTATTTCCGGTAATAGCACAGAGCCGTAATGAAAAGATACATTAATATTTTCTGTAAATTGCAGTTCGAAAAAATTGTATACAAACTGTGGCTAAACTGAAAACAGCATATTTCTGTCAAAACTGCGGAACTCAATATTCCCAATGGATGGGACAGTGCAAAAACTGCGGAGAATGGAATACCCTTGTGGAGGAAGTTGTAGAGAAAACCTCATCCAAGACTCCCCCATTTTCAAAATCAAAACAGCACGTCATCAACATTATTGAAGTTGAGACCAGCGAAGAACCGCGAATAAAAACACCTTCTGAGGAGCTGAACCGTGTTCTTGGCGGAGGCATCGTGCTGGGTTCTGTCACACTGATCGGTGGAGAGCCCGGAATCGGAAAATCTACCCTTCTTCTTCAGCTGGCACTCAAGATGAAGAAAAAGATCTTTTATGTTTCCGGGGAGGAAAGTGCTTCACAGATTAAGATGAGGGCGGACAGGCTGACAGATGTTCAGAATCCGAACTGTTTTCTTTTTACAGAAACTTCACTGGAAAAGATCCTCCACGAAGCCAAAAAACTGGAACCGGATTTCATGATCATCGATTCTATCCAAACTTTGCAGTCTCAGTTAATTGAAAGTTCACCCGGAACCGTTTCTCAGATCAGGGAATGTTCGAACGAAATTATAAAATTTGCAAAAGAGAACAATACTCCCGTATTTCTTGTAGGCCATATCACGAAAGACGGTCAGATAGCCGGACCCAAAGTACTGGAACATATGGTAGATGTGGTATTAAATTTCGACGGTGACAGAAACCATCTTTTCAGACTTCTCAGAGCCAATAAAAACCGTTTCGGATCTACCTCCGAGATCGGTATCTATGAAATGGTTTCCCAGGGATTAAAAGAAATCAGGAATCCTTCTGAAATCCTTATTACCAAGAAATTTGAAGAGCTTTCCGGCAATTCCGTAGCAGTAACTCTGGAAGGAAACCGCCCCATGCTTCTGGAGATCCAGGCATTAGTAAGTACAGCTGTTTACGGGACTCCACAGAGAAGCTCTACCGGATTTGACGCAAAAAGGCTGAATATGCTTCTGGCTGTTCTGGAAAAGCGCGCAGGATTCCAGCTTGGCGCTAAGGATGTCTTTTTAAATATTACCGGAGGTATAAAAACAGATGACCCGGCATTAGATCTTGCAGTGGTAGCTTCCATCCTCTCCTCTAACGACGATATTGCTATTTCCGAACATTACTGTTTTGCAGGAGAAATCGGACTAAGTGGTGAAATCCGCCCAATAGCGCAGGTTGAACAGAGAATTACTGAAGCAGAAAAATTAGGCTACGAAAAAATATTTGTATCAAACCTTAATAAAATACCGAAAAGAAAATTTGGAATTAAAATCGAGGAAGTGAGTAAAATTGAGGATTTCCACGAAAGACTTTTTTAAGGAAACATTATTCAGACTCGAAAACTTAACATTGTTATAAAATAATAACAATGTGATGTATTATTTTATATATTTAGAAAACATAAAAACATACAAATTATGAGTAAAAAAACAGGTTTGATTCTAGGGATTCTTGCCACCATTTTATTGGGCACTTTTCTCTATAGTAAATTTTGCTGTCATTGCGCAGACAAAGAAACCACTTCCGGTATTGTTGCCAATACAGGAAATGGAATGATTCTAAAAGGCTCTTCTATGGATTACCAATGCGAAGAAAATTTTAATTTCAAAGAAAACGATTTACAATACATTGCACCAGTTGATGCATGTGTAGATGCGGGAATTGAAAAATTGAAAGCCGATTTCGAAAAAAATCCCAACCAAAAATTATTGATCACAGGATATTGTACTTCTGCTGAGAAAAAATCTGTACTGTTTCCAAATCTTGGATTTGACAGAGCCAATCAGGTAAAAAATTATTTGATCTCCAAAGGTATTTCTTCAGAAAAATTAGACATTAATGGCGAAGTGAAAGATCTCATCCCGAAAGATGGAACTTTCTATGGACCAATAAACTACACCCTTTCTGACGTTAATGCAAATGCTCCTGCAGAAGATTTTGGAAAACTAAAAGAAGAGATCAATGCAAGCCCTTTAATTTTGTATTTCGAAACCAACCAATCTGAAATTAATTTGACGGATGAAGAAAAACAAAAAGTGGCAAAAATTGTACGGTATATAGACCATGTAAAAGATGCAAAAATTGCAATTACAGGACATACCGACAATGTTGGAAACACCAATAAAAATATTCAGCTTTCCAAAGAAAGAGCAGATTTTGCAGCAAAATATTTGGGTTCTAACGGCGTTTCCGCAGAAAAAATAACAACCTCAGGAAAAGGTCCAAATGAACCAATTGCAGACAATACAACTGCAGAAGGAAAAGCAAAAAACAGAAGAACAGTTGTTCAAATTCAATAATATAAACTTAATAAAAAATAAAAAATATGTGTTATTTAATACCAATATTAACAGGATTAATCAGTGCACTTTTAGGATATTTACTTGGCAAACTACTTGGAGGTGGCAATAATTTCAAAGCGGAACTAGATGCAGAAATAGAAAAAAACAGAAGGCTTTCTGCAGACCTGAATGCCTGCAACAGCAAATTTTCTTCTACTGAAAAAGATTATTTATCATTAAAATCTTCTGCGTCTGCTAATGCGGATTGGGAAGCAAAATATAATGCTTCTGTAGCAGATAATGATGCGTGGAAGCTAAAATTTGCTAAGTTAGAAAGCGATTACAATGCTTCTGTTTCTACAGTAAACAGTCTGAAAACCGCTGCAGCTGCAATTCCTTTAGCAGCAGTGGCCACAGATAATTCAGCAGAGTTAAATGCTTTAAAGTCTGAAAACTCCACCCTGAAAGCAAGAATTGCAGCACTGGAAGCAGGTGCAATTTCTACTTATGTTTTTGCCGGAGATGATGCCAGACTGGCATTTGGGGAGGTAGTGAAGCAAGACGATTTAAAAATAATAGAAGGAATTGGCCCGAAAATAGAAGAACTCTTCCATAATGCCGGTATTAAAACCTGGAAACAACTTTCGGAACTTTCACAAGATCAATGTAGAGCGATTTTAGATTCCGGCGGAGAACATTACCAAATCCATGATCCGGGAACTTGGCCGAAACAAAGTGAAATGGCTTATAAAAACCAATGGACAGAACTGAAAAACTGGCAGGATCAATTGAATGCCGGTAAGTAAATCTTATGATGCTAGTTCTAAAAGCCAGTATAAGATAATAGTTAAAACCAGAGCAGAATTTTTCTGCTTTGGTTTTTATTTTTTAAGAGTATATGTAACTTTTTAACCATAAAGCTGATTATAAAGCTTTACATTTGGATAAATATTTTGTAGGTCATAAATAAAGCAATGCTTGTAAATAGCAAAAACAACCAATGAATTTCCTCGCCCATTCTTTTCTTACTTTCAATGACGGACAGATTGTCGGACAGTTTCTGGAAGATTTTATCCGGAACAAAGACCGCTATTCTTTTCCGAAGGACATTCAGGATGGAATTACGATGCACAGAGCGGTCGATACATTTACAGATTCTCACCCTGCGATTCATGAGGCAAAAAAGATCTTTTCGCCTTTAGTCAGGCTGTATGCAGGTGCCTTTGTAGATGTTGCTATGGATTACTTCGTGGCCACTGATCTCTCCCTGAATTCTTTAGCGGAGTGGAAAGCACATTCATTGCGGGTATACCGGGTTCTTCATGAGCATGAAAAATGGCTTCCCGAAAACTTCAGACTTATGCTGGCTAAAATGGAAAAAGATGACTGGCTGTATAATTACCGTGAAGACTGGGGCATTAAGTTCAGCATGCGCAATGTTCTCAATAAAGCAAAATACCTGAACCCTGACATTCCCGTTTTCGAAGTATTTCTGGAAAATAAACCTTTCCTTCAGGAGTGCTATAACAATTTTTTTCCTGATCTTCTTGATCACGCCAAAGGGATCAATGCAATGATTCAGATGGATCATAAATAAAAAACACTTACAGGGAACGTAAGTGCTTTTTTTTAACAATTTGTGTTGTTAGAATCTGCTGCTTTAAAATGTGATAAGCGGGAATTTTCACATTGCATCAAAACAGTTATTTAGCGTTTTCATTTTTTTGACCTCAACTTTTATTAATCCCTAACTGATCAAAAAAGATCTTTGGGATATAAATTGAAGAACATCTGTTTCGCTATTAAGGTTTCCAATTATCCTAATCAGCTTGTGACTTTTATTTCATTTACGAATTATGATTTAGTGAAAATTTTTCTTTTAGGAAATTATTAATAATAATAAAAATATCAAAACAGCTATACACAAATATAATTTTTTTAAATCAAAAAACAAAATATAATAAGCATTAATTAACAAACAACATATAAATTTAAATTATTAACAACCAAATATGAAATTTATTGAAAAATAACTATTACCAATATCTTAATAACTGATACAACCAAAGGTTATTAATCAATAATTAGTGATTTAATATCTGATTACAACTATAACAGACAAAGGGATATTACCCGTTAAAATTGTCGATATAAATAACGGTTGGGATAGGTAAGCTTTTCACTTTTTCTTTCACCATTCACAATCATGTGAACAATATTGATCTGGTCATCAAAAAGATTGTACAGAAAACTGACCCCCGCCTCCACTTTTTTGGGAGTATTAAGCGTTTCCGACTCGAGAAAAACATTCACTGATTCACTGTCTTCCTCATATCCTACGTAATGTATTTTTAAAAACTTGCCGTCGGCTTTTAACTTGAAATATTCTGCACAATATTTTTCCAGAGCTTCATTGAGCCTGGCTTTGTATTTTTCGTCGTTAAAATGGAAAGAACTGCCATATTTTTCACCCAGACCGTTTTCCAGGTCATCAAGAAAAAACCGGCCAGTGATCTCAAAAGATTTGGATTTGGAATTATAATTAATTTCTACAGAACCTACATGGTAAGGATGTACCTCCTTTGAAAAAGAGAATAAAAAAAACACCGGTAATAAAAACAGCCATAAATTCTTCATATGTACTGACCTTTAAAATTTGTTCGAAATTAATCATTATTTTCGTACGCATTATATTTTTACGTTATGATGCAGGATTTTCTCTTCTATTTAGACCTCGGCTGGGAGCATATTATTTCCCTGGATGCACTGGACCATCAATTATTTGTCCTGGCTCTGATCGCCGTATATTCTTACAGTGACTGGAAAAAAATACTGATCCTAGTGACCGCTTTTACTATAGGACATTCTATCACATTGGCATTGAGCATTCTTGATATTTTCAGGGTTCCTTCTGCCTGGGTGGAGTTTTTAATTCCGTTGACGATTGTCCTCACGTCTCTGGATAATATTCTGATGAAAAATAAAAAGCAGACCCTGATGCGGGCCAATTATTATCTGGCAGCCATCTTTGGACTTATCCATGGAATGGGTTTCGCGAATACGGCAAGAGTAATGATCGCCAAAAGCCAGAGTATTGCCATTCCGTTATTAGGCTTTAACATCGGCCTGGAATTGGGGCAGATCGTTATTGTGTGTGCCATTCTTATCCTTTTATTTATTTTGCTGAGCATTTTTAAGGTTAACAAAAAAGACTGGGTTCTCTTCGTATCTTCCGGAGTATTCGCATTGGCATTAAAAATGACTTTAGAAAGAATTCCTTTTTAACTTTGAAACATTTTCAATTTTTTCGACGACTTATTATTATCTTTGATAACTATTAAATCAATTCGGTAATGAAATTAAAAGCAGCCCTACTTTCATTTTCTGTATTTGCATATACAGGCTTCACCGCGCAAAACATTCAGAATAACCCTGGAAGTAACCACGGAAACAAATTCGAGCAGCTTGGGACCATTCTCCCGACTCCCAATATTTACAGAACGGCTTCGGGGTCTCCCGGCCAGGGATATTGGCAGACCAGGGCTGACTATGATATTACAGCTTATCTTGATGAAGATAAAAGAAATCTGAAAGGTTCAGAAACCATCACCTATTACAACAATTCTCCGGATGATCTGGATTACATCTGGCTTCAGCTGGATGAAAACGAACAGTCCACTGTAAAAAATGCCGGTTTTGCTTTTCCTTCTACCCTTCCTGCTTCTTCTAACGATCAGCAGCTGAAAGTCACAGAGCTGCCTGAAAAGGATAACGGCTATGGCGTGAACCTGGAGAAGGTGACGGATGCTTCAGGAAATCCCCTGAAATATATCGTGAACAAGACCATGATGCGTATTGATCTGCCAAAAGTATTGAAGAAAGGAGAAAAACTGATCTTCAAAATAGACTGGAACTACAATATCCCGAACAGAATCAAAATGGGCGGCCGCGGTGGCTATGAAAACTTTGCAGAAGATGGGAATGATCTGTACACCATAACGCAATGGTACCCGAGAATGTGCGTATACAGTGATTTTCACGGATGGCAGAACCACCAGTTCACGGGACGTGGCGAATTTGCATTGGTATTCGGAAATTTTAAAGTTTCAATGAATGTACCTGCAGACCATATTGTAGGGGGCACCGGAGAATGTAAAAATTATGAGCAGGTTTTAACTTCAGACCAGATGGCAAGATACCGAAAGGCTGAAAGTGCTGCTGAACCTATAGAAATCGTAACGCTGGACGAAGCGAAAAAAGCCGAAAAAAATCATTCAAAACAAAGAAAAACATGGAGCTTTGAGGCCAATGATGTAAGAGATTTTGCATGGACCTCATCCAGAAAATTTGTCTGGGACGGAATGCGCGTTACCATTCCTGAAAACAACAATAAAGTAATGGCGATGAGCTTCTACCCAAAAGAAGCTTACGCCCTTTACAGAAAATATTCTACAAAAGCTGTTGCCCACACCATCAAAACCTATTCTGAATTTACGATTCCGTATCCGTATCCTGTAGCGCAGTCTGTGGAAGCAGCCAACGGAATGGAATATCCGATGATCTGTTTTAATTATGGAAGAACGGAAAAGGACGGAACCTATTCTGAGGGAATTAAGAATGGAATGATCGGGGTTGTGATACACGAGGTTGGACACAATTTCTTCCCGATGATCATCAACTCTGATGAAAGACAGTGGAGCTGGATGGATGAAGGATTGAATACCTTTACACAATATCTTACAGAGGAAAAATGGGACAATAAATTTCCTTCAAAAAAAGGACCGGCATGGACGATCACAGATTATATGAAGCTTCCGAAGGATCAGCTGGAGCCTATTATGAGTAATTCTGAAAATATTATCCAATTCGGCCCGAATGCATACTTAAAACCGGCCACCGGATTAAACATTCTTCGTGAGACGATCATGGGAAGAGAATTATTCGATAAAGCTTTTAAAACGTATGCAAAAAGATGGGCCTTCAAACATCCCGAACCTGCAGATTTCTTCCGTACAATGGAAGATGCAAGCGGTGAAGATCTCGACTGGTTCTGGAGAGGATGGTTCTACGGAACAGATCCTGTAGATATTGCCATCGATAAAGTAACTGTGGCAGTTCCGGATCTCAATACGCCTCCAAAAGAAGCTAAAGAAACAAAATATAAATTGGAAAAACCGCAGCAGAATACCTTTGAGGACATTTCTAAAATCAGAAATAAAGAGGATAAAAACATCACGTTCTATGTAGATAAGGATAAAGAGCTGCAGGATTTTTATTACAGATATGACAGAGGTCAGGAGAAAGTAGATGCTGACAAAGAATATACTGCAAAAGTAGAGGCAGGTATGCCTCTGGATGCTAAGGATAAAGAAAAATTCAAAAATCTTACCGGCTACCAGATCGATTTTGTGAATAAAGGCGGGCTGGTCATGCCAATCATCCTTGAATTCACTTTTGAAGACGGATCTAAACTGTACGATAAATCATCTGCACAGATCTGGAGACAAAATGAACAGAAGGTTTCCAAAACGTATTACTTTGATAAAAAGATAAAGTCGATACAGCTTGACCCGATGAGAGAAACGGCGGATATTGATACTTCCAATAATTTATGGAGCAGTAACGGTACAGACACTCAGGTTTCAAAATTCCAATTGTTTAAGCAGAAACACGGAGAAGCCCCTGTACGAGGAGGCGCCAGCGGAAAAGTCAATCCGATGCAGGCCGCCGGAAAGAAATCATAAAAACTGAAAAAGGTTGTTTCACAGGAGACAACCTTTTTTAATTATAATGCAATTATTTTAATGATTTGGCTAAAGCCAATTTTCGATGTTCATTAAACATCAGGCGGGCTAAAGCCCACCCGTATTAAATTTTTTAAATGCTATGTAAAAAAATCTCCATAATCTTTTTGATCTGCGGGAGATTTCCAAACGTTCATTTTAATTTAAGTAAGCCTTCAAAGAATTTTTATACGTTCTGCCAAGCGGAAGTTTCTCTCCATCTTTTAGATAGACGTGAGCCGCATCATACGAGCTGATGTGGGAAGAGAGAACAATATATGATTTATGAATTCTGATAAATCCTAAGTTTTGAAATTTCTCTTCAAAATTGGACATCCGCTCAAGGATCATATATTTTTTCAAAGGGGTTACCAGAATAATATATTCCCCGAATCCCTGTACCCATTGTATATCATCCAAAAGCACTTTGTTCATCACATAATTGGATTTGAACATAATAAAATCTTCCTTCTTCTGCTGTTCCGCAGAATTCTTGAACCGCAGGAAATCTTTCGCCTTATTGATCGCTTTTCTGAATGTTTCAAAATCTACAGGCTTTACAAGATAATGGACAACATCCAGTTCAAAAGCTTTGACAGCATACTGGGTTTCCAGAGTGAGAAATATGCACAACGGCTGGTAAGGTAGCTGATGTAAAAGTTCAATTCCGTTGATGTAGGGCATATTGATATCCAGAATCACCAGGTCTACCCTATTCTTTGTAAGATAGCCCAATGCTTCTTCCGGATCCTGAAATACCTTCAGCAGGTCTACATCTTCCATCTTCCCGCAATATTTTTGGATCAGCTGGAGCGCGGGATATTCATCATCTACACTTACGATCGTCAGGTTAGCCATTACAGTTTTATTTTTAATATAGTCTGATAGTTATTGTTTTCCGCAGGTTCAGATATAAAAGTATATTTTCCTGCATAGTTTTTTTCTAAAATATTGATTACGGCTTCATTTCCCAAACCACTGTCATTCATATTTCCGACAAGATTTTTTTTCTTCGAAACAGAATTTTGGATCTCAAACAAAAGGTTCTGGTCTTCTATTCTGTAGCCGACATTGATATAGCTTTGCGGTTCTATTCCCACCGCAGAATGCTTCAATGCATTTTCAAATAATGTAAGGCATACCGAAGGCGGAATATCAATTAATTCCAGAGTTTCTTCATCCTGAATATTGAAACCAATATTCAGGACATTATTATATTTCAGCTGATACAGACCCGCAAGAGATCTGATGGATGAAAACTCCTGGGCCATAGAAATCTTCTCCTTGCCGGTATCATAAATTACATACTGAAGCAGTTTACTAAGCTGCAAAATAGACTCTGAAGTATTTTCTGAAGGCTGGAAACTTTTGGAATAAATATTATTAAGTGTATTCAGCAGAAAATGAGGATTCATTTTAGATTTCAAAAGGTCCAGATACAACTGATCTTTTTCTTCACCCAGATCTTTAAAATCCTGCTCAATAAGAAATTTATCTTTTGTAATTCCGAGAAATGAAGCAACAAGGATCACAATTCCCTGTGCCGTATACACATTGTAGAGGAATTTGGTATTGGAAAGCGTCTCATTAAAATTCATATGAAAAACTGCCGGCTGCAGCAAAATCCTGAAAAGACTCGACACCAGAAAACTGATCAGCCCATAGAGAATGAACTCCGGATATTTATTGGAAAGATAAAATTCAGGGACCAGATAAAAATAGACAAGACTGTAAATTCCGATATTAAAAATAATAACGGATAAAACACTCCAGATGAGCTCCGGAACATCCAGAAAGTAGTTTTCAGTAAAAAAAGTGATAACAATAAAGATCAAAAGGAAAAAAACATGCTGAAACTTCAGCAGAAAACCCCAATGATAGTCCATTAGTTTTTTCAAAACTTTTGCATTAAACAAAATCCTGAAAACCAGCAATATAAATACAATATTTATAATTAAAAACATCTAAAAAATCCAAATTTCAATCTTTCAAATATACCATCTTTTTCATCCCATTCTGCAGTTCACTGATAAAAACGGTCATTGATTGAAAAATAAATCTGCGGCTGCTTCTTATAAATATATTTGAGACATCAGGATATTAACTCAATATTACATGAAAATTAAATTCAAATTAACCATCATTTTACTGCTGGCCATAATGGGACAGACAAAAGCGCAAAGCCGTGACAACTACAATATGTGGTTCCAGTATCTGATGTCGGCAAGGCTGACAGATAAAAGTACGCTCACAGCCCTATCACAATACCGCTCTTTTGATCTGGCGTATGATACCAGGCTTTTCCTGGTTTCTGCCTATGTAGATTATGAAATAGCCCACGAAGTGAAACCCGCCGCCGGATTCATGTTTCTGGTACTGGATTCTTATAAGTCTGACAATTCAAAAAAAGAGCGTTATGAAAAAAGACCTTTCCAGCAAGTGACATTAGGAGGTAATATCGGCAGAACTTCCGTCTCGCACCGTTTCCGTGTGGAAGAACGCTTTATAAACAATCCAAATGATTTCATCGTAAGGCTCCGCTATCTTATTTCCCTGAGAATTCCGTTTAACAGAGCCGGAGAAAAAGAAAAGCTGTATGGCATCCTGAAAAATGAACTCAGGATGAATGTAGTAAAGGAAGATCCCTTTGACAGCAACAGATTAACAGCCGGGCTCGGAATGAAGGTAGGACAAAACTCAGCCATTGAAGTGGCTTTTATCAATCAGCTGGAAACCGGATCTACAAGCAACTACGGCTACATTGGCTACAGAAACAGTTTCGACTGGAGAAAGAAAAACAAAAATAAATAACTATAAATTAAATCATCTATGCTTACCTTCCTTGGATTCGTCATGATTCTGATCTTCATGGTTCTGATCATGAACAAAAAAATGACCCCGCTAACAGCCCTGGTCATTGTCCCTGTAACCGTAGCTCTCTTTGCGGGCTTTGGCCCTGAATTGGGAGAAATGATGAAAAACGGTGTTAAAGAAATAGCTCTTACCGGCGTTATGCTCATCTTTGCCATTCTGTATTTCAGTCTGATGATCGATACAGGACTTTTTGAGCCTTTAGTCAATATCATTTTGAAGGCAGTTGGAGACAATCCCATCAAAACAACAATAGGAACCGCTATTCTTACCGCATTGGTTTCTCTGGACGGCGACGGCTCTTCCACTTACTTAATTGTCGTAGCTGCCATGCTTCCGCTTTATAAAAGACAGGGAATGAACCCGCTGGTCCTCACCTGCATTATTATGCTTGCAGGGCAGATCATGAATATTCTCCCGTGGGGAGGCCCTACAGCAAGAGTAATGAGTTCCCTGAAGCTTGGGCACACAGAAATTTTTGTCCCTATGATTCCCATTATGGCTATCGGTATTCTGTGGGTGATATTCGTAGCCTATATTTTAGGAAGAAGAGAAAAAATAAGAATTGCCAAACATGGAAAATTCACGAATTATAACAGTAATGACATCATCGGTGAAGTAGATCTTAAGCTGAGACGTCCGAAACTGATCCTGATCAATCTTGCGCTTACGGTTGCTCTTCTGGTAGTGATGATCCTGGATATTGTTCCTTTGGGTATTGCCTTTATGATTGCTTTCTGTATCGCTTCCATTATCAATTACCCAAAACTGAAAGATCAGCAGAAAATAATTTCCAAGCATGCAGGTAATGCCTTGTCAGTTGCGGGAATGATTTTCGGGGCCGGAATTTTCACTGGAATTCTGAATGGCTCAGGCATTATGCAGGCGATGGGAAACAGCATGATCGACATAGTTCCGAAAAGCTGGGGCGGCTATCTGAACATCGTTACAGCCCTGTTCAGTATTCCGCTTACTTTTTTCTTATCCAATGATGCCTATTATTTTGGAATTTTACCTATTATCGTTGCTACCGGGCATCAGCTGGGTATTTCACCGGAAATACTGGGAAGAGCAAGCCTTATCGGACAGGGATCGCATCTGCTGAGCCCTTTGGTTCCATCCACTTATTTATTAGTCTCACTGGCAGGTGTAGAATTTTCAGATCATTTGAAATATACCTTAAAGTGGGCTTTGGGATCTTCCATTGTGATGTTGCTGGCAGGACTGATTCTTGGAGTGATTTGATCATTAAAGTTTGAAAGCCGGATGAAGGAGGATGGAAGTTAATATTGAACACAGTTATAAAATTAATGGGTAGCTTTAAAGATTAATAGAAGCTGGCTGGAAGCTGTTATTTCCAACTTCAATCACTTCCCTCTTCCAGCCTCATGCTTCCCCTATCTGATTATTTATTCCAGATGTAAAAAAAACAACAGATCTTTGTACGGAAAGCAGAAGTATATTCAGATGAACTTTTTTGAAACCAAAAAAACATTCACAGGAAGATATTTAAAAAATCTTACCTTATATGTATTTGCCGCAATTATCGGTGGAGTGCTCACGGGATATTATGCACCTGGGGCAAGCATTCAGCTGGGCATTGTAAGCCGGTATTTTTTCATGGTGCTGGAAATGCTGATTCTTCCGATTATCTTTATGGCGATCATGTACGGAATCTGCCAGCTTTCCGGAATCAGAAATGCAAGCAGCATCGTTTGGAAGACTATTCTTTATTTTCTGATCATCAGTTCGGTGGCTATTATTTTAGGATTTATCTTCGGATTTGCCATAAGACCCGGAGCCGAAACCGGAATTGATACTGTGAAAATCAGTAGATCCCTTCCCAAAACATTTGAGATTAACCACAATACTTTATCCGGAAGCCTGTACCTCAACAGACATGGGATTTTTCTTCTTGTTTCTATCCTGGCCGGAATTTTTATGAATCTTTCCGGTGCCAGAGAAAAGTTCCTGAATATATTGGACCGCGGCCTTAAGATTTTTTATGCAGTAATCAAGTATCTGTATCTTATTCTTCCTATCATTATTTTCTGTAACATCGCGTATGGGGTTGCGGTATATGGCATCAACACTCTTCTGCCACTCAGTAAAGTTGTGGCGACGGTATACCTGGCTGATATTGTCTTTATCTTCGGAGTTTTGGGAATTGTATCTTATCTGTTCAAAATCCGGCTTTTGAAATTTTTGCTTGATTTAAAAGAAGAAATTATCCTGGTTATTACCACATCAAGTTCCAAAACAGCTTTCCCGCTGATCTTTGAAAAAATGGAGTCCGAAGGCTACAACAGGAAGGTTTTAAGGTTTGTGATTCCTTTGGGGTATAATTTCAATCTTTCCGGAGCCTGTATTTACATTTCCGTGACGTGCTGCTTTCTTATTCAGTTTTATAATATTTCTTTAACGGTCACCGATTATCTGTGGCTTTTTGTCATTATTTCCATCACATCAAAAACGGCATCGGGAGTTCCCGGCTCAGGATTTCTGGCTCTTATTTTTACGCTGAACAGATTTGGGAAAATCCCTCTAACGGATATTGCCCTTCTTTACAGTGTAGACCGTTTTATGAATGAGGCAAGATCTGTGACCAACTTTATCAGTATTGCTGTTTCCGGAGCGGTGATCTCGAAGATCAATCAGAATCAGAAAAATAAGATTGATTCTGTATGATAGAAAAGAAAAAGGCTGATATCTGGTTTGTAACTTTTTGAAAATCAGAAACACTTATTAATAAAAAATCATGAGAACATTTCTTGTATTATTATTAATAAGCAGTGTTAATTTATTTTCACAGAAACTGCTCACCCCAGCCAACATTACTATTGATCCTAAGCTGATAAAAGATGAAACATCGGAAGCGGTTTGGTACGCGGAAAATGCAGGCACAAAAATAGAGATTGGAAACATTATTACAGAACTCAAAAAATTAAACAAAACCGATCTGCTCATCAAAACTACCGTAAAGCTAAAAAAGGCACCGGATGCCAAGTGGACAGATTCTACCATCGTAAAAACTGCTAATTTCCAGCCCGTCTATCATTCGTCTTTTAATATGACGAGGGATATGGTTCTGAAATCCGGCAAGACTAAAGTAACCGGCTATTATCTGGATAAAAAATCCCAGAAAAAAGATCCTATCGAAATGGATGCTGCAGATTATTTTGACAGCAGCAGCTATCCTATGCTGATCAGGTTTTCTCCCCTGAAAGAAAATTATACTGCAGACTTCTCTATTTTCGATTATAATCCGGATGCTAAGAAAGGATTGATTAAAGCCTATATACTGGACGTAAAGAAAACTGATTACAATGGAAAAAAAGTATGGGCTGTAAAAACAACCGATGACATTAAAGATAAGACAACGGTTGTTACTTATTACATAGATACCGAAACCCGAGAGATCCTGAAACAGGATATAGACCTCGGCGGTAGAAAAATGACCCTGGAAACCATTCAATAATGGACCTGAAAAGTTTACCGTAATGGTAAGCTTTTTCTTTTTAATGTTCCATCCAAAATGATAAAACCTTCGCACTCCATTGTTATAACATACTCATTAAACAACTGATAATCAAAATACAAATTCAAAAAATAAATCTACAAACAGTGTATAATATGATCCTTATTTTTCCTATCTTTGAATAACACCTACATCAAATCGTCAAAAATCCTGATTGACATTAAATGTTCAGGAATATAAAAACAAATTAAAATATTAATCATGAAAAATGCTAAATCATTAAGCAGAGAGGCCCAAAAATCCATCGTTGGAGGTGCGGCCAGAGTTGTTTGCTGTGAATGGAACGACCAGGGAAAATGCATCCTTTGGATCGGACCGGGACAGTACTGCCCTTAATTCACAGAATTATTAGAGTTAAATACAAAAAGCCGGAAATTTTCCGGCTTTGTCTTTTTATTTTTTCTGCCAAATTTTCACAATCGAAAATAAAATTCTGCCATTTCATCCATAGGTGCCTCATGGCATACATTTAGAGAATTATAACGGAGAATTAATTAAAAAATAAATATATTATGTCAGTAAACTTTAAACCATTAGCAGACAGAGTTTTGATCGAGCCGATCGCTGCAGAAACTAAAACAGCTTCAGGTATTATTATTCCGGACACCGCAAAAGAAAAACCACAGGAAGGTACAGTAGTAGCAGTAGGTCCAGGAAAAAAAGATGAGCCTACAACTGTTCAGGTAGGTGACAAAGTTCTTTATGGAAAATATTCGGGTTCTGAATTGAAATTAGACGGGAAAGATTTCTTAATCGTTAAGGAAGGGGATCTTTTAGGAGTTATTGGGTAAAAAGCAGTAGGCATTAGGCGATAAGCAATAGGCAATGAGAGACTACAAAAGATATGACGTTTGGAAACTTGCCCACGAGTTGGTAAAAGAAATTTATATTATTTCTGAAAGCTTTCCAAAATCAGAACTTTTTGGCTTAACCTCTCAAATAAGAAGAGCTTCAGTCTCTATTCCAACAAATATTGCAGAAGGCTGCGGAAGATCTACAGACAAAGAATTTGCAAGATTTTTAGAAATAAGTATTGGTTCAACCAACGAAACCGAATATTTACTTTTACTTTCCTGCGATTTGGGTTTCACTTCCGAGGACCAACTGATAAGCCTCAATCCAAAACTGAATTTAATCAGACAAAAAATTATACAACTTAGAAAAAAATTATTAAATAATAATTAACAGCTTATAGGCAAAAGCTTACTGCTTACTGCCTAAAGCTTAAAGCTTTAATATTATGGCAAAAGAAATAAAATTCGATATTGAATCAAGAGACGCTTTAAAAAGAGGAGTTGATGCATTGGCTAATGCAGTAAAAGTAACGTTAGGACCAAAAGGTAGAAACGTAGTGATTGAAAAATCTTTCGGGGCTCCTCATGTAACTAAGGACGGTGTTTCTGTAGCGAAAGAAATCGAACTTGAAGACAGAGTAGAAAATATGGGAGCGCAGATGGTAAAAGAAGTGGCTTCCAAAACCAATGATATTGCAGGAGACGGTACTACTACCGCTACTGTACTGGCACAGGCTATCGTAAGAGAAGGTCTTAAGAACGTAGCTGCAGGTGCTAACCCTATGGACTTGAAAAGAGGGATCGACAAGGCAGTAACTGCTGTTGTTGAAAACCTTAAATCTCAGTCTAAAACAGTTGGAGATTCTACAGAAATGGTGAAGCAGGTAGCTTCAGTTTCTGCAAACAACGACGAAACCATCGGATCTCTGATTGCTGAGGCTTTCGGAAAAGTAGGTAAAGAAGGGGTAATCACTGTAGAAGAAGCTAAAGGTATCGATACAACGGTAGATGTTGTAGAAGGTATGCAGTTCGACAGAGGATACCAGTCTCCTTACTTCGTGACTAACCCTGAGAAAATGGTAGCTGAAGTAGAAAATCCTTACATCCTTTTGGTAGAGAAGAAAATCTCTTCTATGAAAGAATTGCTTCCGGTTCTTGAGCCGATTGCACAGGGCGGTAAATCTCTATTGATTATCTCTGAAGAAGTGGAAGGTGAAGCTTTAGCTACTTTGGTGGTAAACAAATTAAGAGGTTCTCTTAAAATTGCTGCTGTAAAAGCTCCTGGATTCGGAGACAGAAGAAAAGCAATGCTGGAAGATATCGCGATCTTAACAGGTGGCCAGGTTATTTCTGAGGAGCAAGGTTTCACTATGGAAAACATCTCTCTGGATATGCTTGGAACTGCTGAGAAAGTAACAATTGATAAAGACAACACAACGATCGTAAACGGTGGTGGTGACGAAGCTAAGATCAAAGGAAGAGTAGCTCAGATCAAAGCTCAGATGGAAACTACAACTTCTGACTACGACAGAGAAAAACTACAGGAGAGACTGGCTAAATTAGCCGGTGGTGTTGCCGTACTTTATGTAGGTGCAGCTTCTGAAGTGGAAATGAAGGAGAAAAAAGACAGAGTAGATGATGCGCTTCACGCTACAAGAGCAGCAGTTGAAGAAGGTATCGTTGCAGGTGGTGGTGTTGCTTTGGTAAGAGCAATCTCAGCTTTGGAAAACCTTACGGGAATCAATGCTGACGAAACTACAGGTATTAAAATCGTTAAGAGAGCAATCGAAGAGCCATTAAGACAAATCGTTGCCAATGCAGGAGGTGAAGGTTCTGTAATCGTTGCTAAAGTAGCAGAAGGTACAGGAGACTTCGGATACAATGCGAAAACTGACGAGTATGTAAACATGCTTGAAGCAGGAATCATTGACCCTACGAAAGTAACAAGAGTTGCCCTTGAAAACGCAGCTTCTGTTTCCGGAATGCTTCTTACTACAGAGTGTGTAATCACTGAAATTAAGAGCGCTGAACCTGCTATGCCAATGGGAGGTGGAATGCCGGGAATGATGTAGTCATCACCGATGCTTTAATATATATAAACCGCTCTGCTTTTGCAGGGCGGTTTTTTTTATTTGTATTATGGTTTTTTGTGAGGAAATAGTATATTTATATTTGATGATTGACAAATAGATAACTAAAATCAAAACAGCATTAATGCAATTATATACATTGATGCAATGCGTAAATTAGAAAGTTACAAGCAACCCTAACAGACAACTGAGCAAATAATGACATTTCCGTTTTCAATAATATATTCAGCACGACTTGGCGACACTTTTACAAGTGACAGAAACAAAGAAACTCTTGAATTTATTGAAGAGTTTATAACAGAAAAAACAGGTGACGACATTGTTATTGAAGACAACAAGTTGACATTTAAGTCTAAATTTTTCAAATGGAACAGATGGAATACTAATATTCTTGTTCCTATCGAAAAAGGGGTTTTTATAATTGTTGACAAAGGCGACAGAACTATATTGACCTATGAATTTTATATGTATCATCTTTTTATAGCGGTGACCATTATGTCTGTTTTTATGGCGACAATTTCACAAAACATTTGGGTTGGAATATTTTGCTTCTTGTGGTTAGGAGGAATGAACTGGTTGATTGCAATAATTAGACACAAGATGATGCTTAGCGAAATAGCAAAGAAAATTGACAACTTAATTAACACACCAAAGGAATATAAACAGAAGGGCAGCTTGTAACAGGCGTTTGGCTCAATGGCGGGTGAAGTTGTTAATTGAATATTTTACCTCGCATCAACATTTATGGTGTATTGACAGTTTTGAGCTCCGAAATCCGCCACTACGCCAAGCCCCAAAACGTTATTCTATTACCTAATAGGTTAATAAATACAAATCCCAACTCTCATTTAGGATTTCTCATCTATCTTGAAATTCAGTAAATCTTTGGGTTGTACATTTAAGCCTCTAGCCAAATCTATTAATGTAGTAAATGCAAAGTTTCTTTTTCCATTTTCTATATCACTGACTGTGCCTTTAGTAATTTTTGAACTATTTAGCACAACATCATCTTGGGTAAGCCCAGATTTAAGTCTTAAATCTTTGACGTGTTCTCCAAATCTTTTTAGTATTTCATCTTGTAAAACGTCCATTTATTAGTACTTTATACAAAGGGCGTAATTTTTTTTGCAAATTTTGTTACAAGAGCTTGTAACAATCTGGAAATTTCTTATATTTGGAAAAGATTACTTATTAAAGTAATTTTGCGATACTTCAAAGAAATATAGAAGCTATTGCTTAGAATCTCGACTTGAAAACTGGTAATTTAAAAGCAACGAGAAGATAAGCAAGAAGCTCACGACCTAGGCGTGGGCTCTCTTATCTGTTGCATGGTATACCAGTACCTCAAGTCGGATATTGTAGAGTCTCATGCCGTTTTTATTTTCATGCCGTTCTGTTTTTCTACAATCATCTATTTCTAAGCCTGCTTTTCCACATAAAGTATCATGATATGTTACAATGGGGTGTACAATCCATTGCGGCTTTCGGGCTTTTAGAAAAACACAAATTCTATCATATTCATTAGGCTTGTATAGGCAGGAAGTTCAGGCGGACTTCCTCCTTTACGGCCAGTAAAATCGTACAATAAAACGTGACAAAAAATATAAACCATTAAGAAAAATGAAGAGATTAAGATAAGTTAAGATCCATCAAAGATGGATGAAGCAACCCCGCTAAAAACATAGCTTCAGCTATGATATTAATAATTCTTAATCACTTAAAAAATCTTAATAGTAAGAAACATAAAAAATGATAACCATTAAGGAGCATGAAGAGAATAAGATAAGTTAAGATCCATCAAAGATGGATGAAGCAATCCGCTAAAACATAGCTTCAGCTATGATCTTTAATAATTCTTAATCACTTAAAAAATCTTATTGGTTTAAAAAATTGTACACCAATTAATTATTTTGAAAATCACAGTTAAAAAAATACAAACTCATGAAAAAAACCAGAACAGACTTTCAATCCCGGCTTGGGAAAGGCCGCAAGAAGCATTGCGGCTTACAGCTGATGGAAACATTCTTCCAGCTTAATGACCTTGCAGCATCTAAAGAACGGTTAAACACCATTATGAATTATGCTGTAAAAAGATATAGCCGGATAAAAGAAGATCCGTCCGTCATTCTTCACTTTCAGCAGGCGATGCGGTCATTCATTCGTGCAGGCTACCTCATAGCGCTGCATGAAAAGAAACGGACCGCCAATACTCAGTTGGAAGAGGTTTCTCCGTTGGTTCTTGGCCTGCTTTCAGAGAAAGAATACCAAAATCCTCTGTTGGTCTTTAAAAAAGCATTCAAAGAATACAGCATCAAGGAATTCGATTATTTCATGTCAGGCATGGTCTATTTCTCACTGGGAATCTATGATCATCTACCGGAAAGGAATATGATAAGCCCATACATTCACCTGACCAAAATGCTGGATGCAGCGTACCTTATTCTTGAAAGAAGAGGAAGAAAGTAAAGCAATCAGCGAGTAGAAATTTCATAAACGCAAAGGATTATTTTAATAATGCAGAGTTTAAGAAGCAAAGAAGGAATCAATCCTTGATTGATTTGATGAAGCGGGCTTTTCAGCAGGCTGCTTCACCAGCGGTGAAACCGCTACTCTTTGCTTTCCTTACAATATAAAACTCAATGGAAACTTTGCGTTTAAAAATATCACCCTTCTTTTGATATACCGGAAAAGAATATTGTCAGTCCTTACATTCACCTGACCAAAATGCTCCATGCAGCGTACCTTATTCTTGAAAGAAGAGGAAGAAAGTAAAAGCAATCAGCGAGTAGAAATTTCATAAACGCAAAGGATTATTTTAATAATGCAGAGTTTAAGAAGCAAAGAAGGAATCAATCCTTGATTGATTTGATGAAGCGGGCTTTTCAGCAGGCTGCTTCACCAGCGGTGAAACCGCTACTCTTTGCTTTCCTTACAATATAAAACTCAATGGAAACTTTGCGTTTAAAAATATCACCCTTCTTTTGATATACCGGAAAAGAATATTGTCAGTCCTTACATTCACCTGACCAAAATGCTCCATGCAGCGTACCTTATTCTTGAAAGGAAAGGGAAAATATAAAAACACATGTCTGAGACATCCAACATTTGTACTTGGTGAGAAGGGTAAGCAATTATTTAAAATCATCTATGTATATTTGAATACCATGAAAATGCTCAGCCTAATTTTAGCTTTATTACTTTTTTTATCTTGTAAGTCGCAAAAGAACTTACAGGGAGTTTACAAAACCAATAAAGCTGAATTTGAATTTTTCGTTACTCAGATTGACTTAAAAAATAACAATGAATTTAATTATATATTTTCAGGAGATCTTCAGCATATAGAACTTTCCGGTCTTTATAAGATAAGTAATCATAACCTATATTTAAAATTCAATAAAAATAAAGAAGAGATAGAATCTGTAAATGATTCAGTGACAATATCCGATATATTATCCGGCAACTATCATAATTATGATTTAAAAAGTGAAAGCGGAATTAACTATCATTTAAAATATAAAATTCAAAGAAATAAACTTTTTGCTTACGGAATTAAAAACGGGCAATTGAAAAAAAGATCAAAAGTATACACTAATCAAAGCAAGTTTTTATTTTTTGGCCCTCGATGGAGAAACAAAAGAATTTATTTAAAAAAATTAAATCGTAGCAATTCCCCCACTGCGCAAAGTATCCTGACTTTTTGTTCACCTAAATAAAAGCAATTTCACAAAATTCTCCCTAACTTTTTCCTATCTTTAAACCACGATATTCTATTAAAGTCCGGTATAAAAAGCAAACACTAAATCTTAATACCATTGAAAATAAAATTAGTACTCCTTTCATTTTTTGGCTCAGTGTTATTCCATGCACAAACACTTCATTTTAAAAATCTCACCAATATGTCTGCAGGCAGAGGTGCCACAGCCAGTGTAATCGTAAATGATAATATATATGTAAGCAATGGGTATCAGGAAAAAGCAAGTGATGCAAAGTATATTGAGAAATATAGTATTACAGATAATCGTTGGAGTGTTCTCAATTCTGCTCTACTTCCCAAAAGATTTGCTAATTCAGAGACTTACAATAATAAAATTTACATTTTTAACGGTTGGGGAAACAGCCATCTTGAAATTGTAGACCTTGCCACCAATACCATAACGAAGGGCGCTGTTAACCGTTCCTATACAGGAAATGCAGGTTCTGCCATCCATAACGGCAAAATATATGTGTTCGGCGGCAGCGGGCTCAATGGAGCTGCAACCACTGTATTTTCTAATAAATTCCAGTATTATGATATTGCTTCCAATACATGGAATCCACTACCCAATATGCCCACAGCCAGAGAAGCAAAGGGCAAAATTGTTAATGATAAACTGTATGTTATTGGTGGTTTTAACGGCACTCCATCCCGTCTGATCAATGTTTACGACCTCAAAACTAATCTTTGGATCGATAAGTACACGATGCCTGTTGGCGTATCCGGGCACTCATTAGCTGTATACGGTGATAAAATTTTTATTGTAGGTAGTTTTAATAATCAATCTTTTTTGGCCTATTTTGATACAACAACCAATAAATTACATCAGTTATCATCCAATATGATTCCCAGAAGACACGCTGCAGCGGAAGTATACAACGATAAATTATATATCATCGGTGGAAGTACAACGTCTCTCACCAGCTCGGCTATTAAAAGCATACAAGTGGCAGATATCAGCGAAAGTGTACTTTCTGCAAATGGCAGCCGATGAAGATCAAATATTCAAAACGACTCATCGATTTCAAACAATACAAAACTGCCCCTATTCTTCCTGCTCCGAAATCTTCTATAGAGCGGTTTTTTATATTATATTTGACAACTAACCATGACCTATGAAAATCTACTCTTTTTCTAACTTCTATTTTTGGCTATTATTGATAGCTTTACCACAAATTGTATTTTCACAATCAACCGACTTTACCATTCAGAATGTAAAGTTTGAAAGCCAGGGTATCACTCTCGCAGGCTCAGTTTTAGAGCCTAAAAACCCCTTTGCAGCAGTTGTCATTGTTCACGGATCCGATCCGGTAAAAAGAGAAATGGAGTTTGCAAAACGTCTTGCCAAAGAAGGCATTGCTGTATTCACATACGACAAACGCGGAGTTGGAGAATCTGGCGGTGTATATGTAGGGCCATCTGTTGGCACCAATAATATCGATCCTGCTAATCTTAATCTATTGGCTCACGATGCCAATGCAGCCGTAAAAACATTTCGGACCCATTTAAAAGATAAAAAAATACCCATTGGATTGGTGGGTTTCAGCCAGGCAGGATGGATCATCCCGATTGCTGCAAGCAAAAATCCACAAATTGACTTTATGGTTTTATTTAGCTGTCCTACCATTACAACTCTGGAACAGCTCCGGTTTCAGTTCTATACGAATGGAAACAATAGTTTTTGGGAAAATCATACGGAAGCAGATGCCATTGAGCATACCAGAAATGATCCGGACAGGTATCAGTTTGTGGCAACTGACCCAAAAACCTCTTTGAATACGCTTTCAATTCCCGGGCTTTGGCTTTTCGGTGAAAAAGACATACAGATTCCGGTAAAGTTATGTATAGAGCAATTGAATACCCTTAAAATTCAGGGCAAACCTTTTGAATACACTCTTTTTTCTAAAATGGGACACAATACTTCTTCCAGCGATGTGACGGCTCCTGTTGATATTGCTGTACAATGGATAAAGCAGAAAGCCCTGACTATTAAAAAATCTGAATCTTCAAAATAAAAACCAAAAATAACATTAACGCAATTATATATTCGGCAATACTCTTTCTTCTCTGTAACATTTCTATACAAAATTGCGTTTAAAATCAAAAAAATGAATTTCAAAGTTTTAACTATTCTTTTTCTTTTAATAATTTCTAATTTTTCTTTCGGGCAAAACAATTTTTCAGAAAGCCCATTAAATGCAGTTTTTGAAACCCGGGATTTCACCAATTTTTGGACAGCATTTGACAAAATGGAAACTTCAAAAGAAAATCCATTTAAAAAGTATTTACAAAACGGTTCTGTTGGTTTAAAGGCATTTCCTTACAGAGTAATGAGCGCAGATTCTTTATATGCTCATGTTAAAAGAAAAAAATCTGAATACGAAATTACACGAAACATCATCAATGACATCCCATCGAAAGAAAAAAGGTTACGGGCCATTTATAGCGCTCTGAAATATTGGTATCCTCAAGCTAAGTTTCCACCCATTTATTTAGTTTATGGTTTAGGATATTCAGGAGGAACCTCTACAAATGACGGATTAATCATTGGAACTGAAGTCATAAAAAATCTTGATGGTCTTCCGGCACTTGCTGCTCATGAATTAATTCACTTTCAACAAAATGTTGAGGGAGAACAAACTTTACTGAAACAATCATTATTAGAAGGAGGAGCAGATTTTATCGGAGAGTTTATTTCGGGAGAAAATATAAATTCTGCAAGTGTACAATATGGAGAAAAACATCTTGACAAACTATGTAAGGAATTTGTCAGCAGACTAAAAGGAGAAGATACACAAGACTGGCTGTATCAAACGTCAAAAAAAGATGACCGCCCCAATGATTTAGGATATTGGATGGGATATAAAATTGTTGAAGCCTATTTTAATAAACAGGAAGACAAGAAAAAGGCTATTGATGATATTCTACACATAAAAGACCCGATGCAATTTTTGAAAGAAAGTGGTTTTTTAAGTTCATATATTGAAAGTTATCAAAAATCCAACAATGAAGATCCCGATAAATTCTATAAAATATTTTCAGATGAAGTTTATCATGTAACCATCATTGTAAAAGTTCCTAATAAAGAAGATGAAATTTATATCACCGGAAATCAGGAAGAATTAGGAAAATGGGTTCCCAATAAGATAAAACTGAATAAAAAAAGTGATTATGAAAGAGTAATAACTCTAAAATTACACACCCCGGCAAAATTTAAATTCACGAAAGGAAGTTGGGAAAAACAAGCTGAGGTTTCAGGAATAGAAAAAGGCAGTAATATTTCTTTAGAAACATTAAAGCCTAATACAAAGGTAAAATATGAGATCATCAATTGGTTTTAAAACTGGATTAAAATAACGCCGCACAAAATTATATTGGAAGAGTACGGAATAAAAATAAAAGGACACCGCTAAAAGTTCAACACATTGCAATTATCTCCTTGTTGAAAAAAGTCAAATCGGTTTCAAAAATACATTAAACCGTTCTGTTTTCCAGAACGGTTTCTTTATTTTTACATCATAAAAATGACTTGAAGTATGAAGAAAATAGAACAAAAAATTGATGAAGCCTTTAAAAATACTTTTCTACTTCCAAGAGAAAAAGTAGTCACAGATTTTCTGGTTGATGTTTTCAATTCAAAATATACATTCAGGGAAGATGATAAAAAAATTGAGGTGATCAGCTTGTATTATAATGCTTCAAGTCCTTTAAGTTCCTTAATTGTGTTGCCTAATTATGAATATTATTCTCCTGACAAAACCGTTCAGGTTGCAGAACTCCATTTGAAAGAGCATTCATTGAAAGACTACTCTCCTATTGATGTTCAGGAATTATGCAAAAAGGTGCTGAATGAAAATAATATTGATTATTCTGCCTACCTTGATGAAAATAATCATCTGGATTATGCTCATTACTGGGAAAACCAGTTCGGCCTGGAAACTGATTTCCTAATGAACTGCTGGAGAAATGCCAAAGAACAAACACAGTCCAGAATGCTGGGATTTTTAGAATCTTCTGACGGCGAAAGTGGCATGTTTGATCTGGATAATAATTTTGTAATTCCTTTTGATGTCGAGCTTGATGAATATCTTCGGTCGCATGGGTTTATTATTGAGAAGGAGAATTAGTAACTATAATAATTAAACTGCATTTGAAAAAAATAATTATAATAAGTTCTATTATTTTAGTACTGATTTTTCTTAATTATCCTGTTTTTGGCAGCTACGGAATATCTTATCTTATTATTTTTACCTGTTTTATTGCTATTTGCTTTTCGGGGGCAAAAATATATTTTCCCAGGGATGAAGATTATGATTCTGTTGAAAAAGAAGCCAATCAATTAGAGAAATATGATGGCGATTTTCAATATACAAATGATGGATTTTACAATAAACACAAGAACCCGGTAGAGCTTATAAAGTGGGATGAAATTATTTCAGTATATTCATTTAGTATTCCAGTTTCAAAACATAAAAGAGAAACAGGTCTGGAAATAATTACAGACAAAAGTAGTTATGAATTCAATAGGTCTACACCCGGAATCAAAAAGTTATCCAATGAAATGTATAATCATCTTCCAGATTGGCAATTAAATTCTCCAACTATTAGAATCAATAATCACGGACTGGAAAAAACAAAACTGTATGAAAGACACCATGAAAAAAACCTTTGAATTCCTTAAACAGCTGGAAAAGAACAACACCCGAGAATGGTTTGCCCTGCACAAACCTGAATATGATGCGGTTGTGAAAGAAAACAAAGCTTTTTTTATTAAAATTTATACTGAACTTCAGGAATATGATAATTTAAAAGGAATCCATATTTTCAGGATTTACAGGGACGTCCGTTTTTCCAAGGACCCTACTCCGTACAAAACCAATTTCGGGGTTGGTTATTCCCGTTCAAAGCCAATGCTGAGAGGAGGATATTATATTCAGCTGGAACCCGGTAACAGTTTCGTGGGTGGCGGATTCTGGGGACCTGAGGCCAAAGACCTGCTCCGTATCCGTAAAGAATTCGAGCTTAATACCACAGAAATTGAAAAGATCACTTCTGATGAAACTTTCATACAATACTTTGGAGAAATCAAAGGAGATGCTGTGAAAACGGCTCCGAGAGGTTTTGATAAAAACCATCCTGCGATTGATTTAATCAGGAAAAAACAATTTGTGGTTATGCGGAAATTTACGGACAAGGAAGTTGTATCCGACAGCTTTCATAAAGAAGCCCTTCTAACGTTATTAGCCATGCGCCCCTTCTTTGATTATATGAGTGAAGTGCTGACTACGGACTTAAATGGAGAGCCTTTACATTAAAATAAATAAGCAAATCGCTAAAAATCAATTTAAGATGATTTCTATTGTATAAATTCAGTTAATATTTTACTTATTTTTATATCCACCAAAATTATTAACAAAATATTAATCATCATGAATTTAAAAACATTAATCACGCACAGTGTTCAGTACAACAATTGGGTAGTCAACAAATATATCGACTGGCTTTCCTCAAAGTCTGATAAGCAGCTTAACCAGGAAGTTATTTCAAGTTTTCCGACGATCCTGGCCACCCTGCATCACATCTGGCAGACCCAGCAGTACTGGTGGGCTTATATTGCGGAAAATGGCGATTTCGATTTTGCTGCAATTTCTGCTGCAGTAACTAAAGAAGAGATTTTTTCCGGTATAAAAAACAACTCTCAGAAATTAATGGAGTACGTGGAAACCTTATCCGAAGAAGACCTGGCAAAAAACGTAAAAATTGAATCCCAATGGTTCCAGTGTGACTTTTCAAAATTCGAATACATTCAGCATGTAATTGTCCACGGAACATACCACAGAGGACAGATCGTTACCATGGGACGGAATGTTGGAATAACAGACGCTCCAATGACGGATTACAACTTCTGGAATGTTTATAAAAATTCAGAGGCAACATCTGAAGCATAACCACTTACCGAATATTCTATATTTTTCACTCCATAAAATCAGGACAATGAATTCAAACCTTTCTGAAGAATCCATCATTTACTATCACGGCACCAAAGCCGATCTTAAACCCGGTGACCTCATCGAAATTGGTTTCACCTCAAATTATGGCACCCAAAGAAAAGCAAAATACATTTATCTTTCCGCCACTTTGGAAGCTGCAATATGGGGCGCAGAGTTAGCATTTGGAGAGGGAAAAGAAAGAATTTATATTGTAGAACCTACCGGTCCTATTGAAGACGATCCCAATTTAACTGACAAAAAATTTCCCGGGAACCCCACAAAATCTTACCGGTCCCAACATCCTTTTAAAGTTATTGGAGAAGTTGAAGAGTGGCAGGGACACTCACCGGAACAGCTCAAGGCCATGAAAGACCACCTTGAAAAGCTGAAACAGCAGGGCATTGAAGCTATTGAAGACTGATAAACAACCATTAAAATCATGACAGATCCTGAATTCTGGGAGAAAGAATTAATAACAATATGGAATCAGCTGGGAAAAATTCCCAATGATGATTTTATTAAAAAAATAAAACTGCATACGGATAAAATCTCTGATGGCTATCCTGCCATTGCGGATTTCGAAAGAGCGTGTGCCTACGATTCTACCGGCTTTGAAAAGCTTGCAGAACCTCTTTACAGATCTGCTTTAGACCTGGGTCTTACGGGATTGCGAAGAAGAAGAGCAAGAATTCAGCTGGCAAGCACTTTGCGGAATAATGGAAAATTCCACGAAAGCATAGAAATACTGAGAGAGGAAAAAGAAAACTATTCCGATGAGCTGGATGATGCTGTGAATGCATTTTTGGCACTGTCACTTTCCTCGGTTAACAATGATAAAGAAGCATTGTCTTTAGTTCTGGAATCACTATCCGTACATTTGCCGAGGTACAATAAATCGGTGTATAATTATTCCAAGGAGCTCATCAAGTAGACAACTTCACAGAAACAGACATCCCTGTTCTGTTACTTTTCGTAATTTAACAGTCCGGAAATGATTTCCATATCACCAAATATCACATTATGAAAACCAACAGCGATGTAAAGACAAAGCTTTCTATACTTCTGTGCTGTATCTGCTTCCTGATCAATTCCTGTTCAGAACCAGTTTCTGCATCGAAAATTGAAGATATTTCCGATTTAAAAGCCGAAATTGAAATCTACCAGAGTTTAACGGATGAAAACGACAATTCCGTTTCCGTGATTCTGTATGATAAAAAAGGAAAAGAATTCGGCAATGATTCTGTGAAAATAACCGTCAACGGGAAAAAGGCGGAATACAAAATTATGCAGCAGCTGTATTACGGTAAAAACTACGATTACCGTGCTGAAAATGTACCTCCCAAAAATGACAGCTATGAGCTCCGGATCCAGCTGAGCAATGGGAAAAAGTTTTTTCTGTCCCGTATCCCTTCCCTGAAACTAAGCAGCTCGCGAAACATTATTTATAAAGAAAATGCGCCGCTGAACCAGGACTACTCGATACAATGGTCCGGACTCCAGGATGTCAATGTGCTCTATCTATCCAGAAGTGTTAAAATTCAGACGAAAGAAAAAAGCAATATAGAAACCTTTGTAGAACAGGCTGTAGACACCATAAAGATAGGCCCTTCCGGAAATTATACCATAAAAAAAGAAACATTCTCTAAGCCCGGTGAAACATTGAGTATGATGAGTTTTGAGTTCACAGCAGAAAAAGACGGAATAGTAAATCCGCAGCTTATAAAAGGAAGCAGCGGTAAGATCAGGAGCTATCATGAGGAAAGAGTAAGCTTTAAATAGTACTTTAATAACAATGCAACGTTTTATTGCAAGATCATGAAGAATTATGGTAGAGAAGAATCAATTTCTGGATGGAACTGGTAAAATTTCATACCCAAAACGTTCGGTCTCCAGAGCGTTTTTCTTTATTTTTACAGGCATCAACGATCAATCTATACTATCATATGAGAAAAATAATCCTGGACCTGGCTGTCACTTTAGACGGATTCATAGAAGGCCCCAATGGCGAAACAGACTGGTGCATCATGGATGACGATATGAATTTTGCCGGATTCCTTAACGGTATTGATACTATCTTTTACGGAAGGGTAAGCTACGATTCCTGGGGAAACTATCAGCCGGAAGAAACTGCAGATTCTGAAGAAAAGGAGTTTTGGCGTTCCATTCATGCTAAAAATAAATATGTTTTTTCAGGACAGGACAGAAAAGATCCGGGAGCAGTTTTCATCAGCTCTGATATTGCTGAAAAAGTAGCTGAAATCAAGAAGCAGGATGGAAAAGATATCTGGCTGTATGGCGGAGCGGGTCTTATTAAAACCTTCATTAATTCAGATCTTATTGATGTATACAGAATTTCTGTTCATCCCATTGCTTTGGGAAACGGAAAACCTTTGTTTGAAAACCTGAAAGAGCGGCTGGAGCTGAAACTGATGACCACAAACGTTTTCAGATCTGGAGTGGTACAGCTTATCTATGAGCCAAAAAAATAATAAATTAAATCTCAAAAATATATTAATCATGGAAAAATACGCGCAGTCTTCGGACGGACAGAATATTCATTATAAAGAAAGCGGACAGGGAAGCCCTTCCCTCCTATTTGTACACGGGTGGCTCGGCAATGGAGAATGGTGGAACAGCCAGCAGGAGTATTTCAGGGACAGATATCATATTGTACAGATGGATCTGGCCGGACACGGAAAATCTGACACTTCCAGGAATGAATGGACCAGTGCATTATACGCAGATGATATCAAAGCAGTCGCAGACCAGATAGATTCTTCCGGGATCATTCTTATAGGACATTCAATGTCGGGAGCTTACGTTCTCGAAGCTTCTTTAAAGATACCCAATGTAAAAGCACTTATTCTGATAGACACCGTAAAAAATCTTGACGAAGCGTTCACAGAAGAACAGGCTGAAGAGTTTTTATTCGTGCATTACCGCAATGATTTTAAAAATGCCGTTGAAAATATTCTTCCTCAGTATCTTTTTGCGGAAAAAACGCCTCCCGGTGTGCAACGTAGTCTTCAGGATGAGTTTCTTCAAAATACTTCAGAAAAAGCCATCGATCTGCTCAGACCTTTGTATAAGAAGGACTTCAGAGAAGCTGCGTCAAAAGTCCAGGTTCCGGTAAGGGCCATCAATTCGGATAACTTTCCTACCCACATAGAGAATAACCGGAAGTATTTAAAAGATTATAATTATACTGAAATAGCCGGGACAGGCCACTACCCTATGCTGGAAAATCCAAAAGAATTTAACCGTATCCTTGATGACGTTCTTAAAGAAATCAATGATAAACATTAAGTAAAAAGCCATGCAGAACACCAGAATTTATACTACTGCTTTTGCCAGTGTTTATCCTCATTATATTCAAAAAGCAGAAAAGAAAGGCCGTACAAAGTCAGAAGTTCATGAAATTATATTCTGGCTCACAGGATATGATGAAAAAAGTTTACAGGATATTCTGGAGAATAAAACTGATTTTCAAACATTTTTTGAGCAGGCTCCACAGATCAATCCCAATGTTTCAAAGATCACAGGTGTTATTTGTGGATACCGAGTGGAAGATATTGAAGATGAACTGATGAGAAATATCCGGTATCTGGATAAGCTTATTGATGAGCTGGCAAAGGGAAAGAAGATGGAGAAAATATTAAGGGAATCATAATTTGGGAGATGTATAAAAAAGAGCTAGCAAAAACTATTCAGAAAAATGAGCTGGTTCTGGTAGAATGAATCTACTTTGAAAGTCATGATAACAGCAAAATCATTATGTCAGTATCCTTGTCAAGGTTTAAAACCTTGACAAGGATACTCCTAGACTTTGTCTCTGAATAGCTTTTATAATACCTGTCCTACACTTATCCTCACTCTTCCGGCTTCTGACAACATAAAAAATTGTCTTTATCCGGATCAATAAATACGATAAAATTCCTTCAGATTCAAAAAACTTCCCGAAATTAGCAGCTGTGCGTTAAATATAATCAATGAAATAAAATTTTAAATCAGAACATACAGTAAAACTTAGTATAAGTTTTCTTCGGGGCAGGGTGAAATTCCCTACCGGCGGTTACAGTCCGCGACTCTCTTCTTCGGAAGGGACTGATTTGGTGAAATTCCAAAACCGACAGTTAAAGTCTGGATGGGAGAAGAAAATGAAACGGTCAGTAAGATTCCTTACGGGCTTATTGTGCCGTATTTCATTTCCATGTACCGAAGACTATTTTAACTTTTAAAAGTAAAATAACATGGAAAAATTATTAGAACAATTTGGAGCAACCTCCACAGAACGTGTAGAAAATGCACTTCTAAAACTGCAACAGGGAAAAGGAATTCTTCTCGTAGATGATGAAGACCGCGAAAACGAAGGCGATATCATCTTTCCCGCATCTACCATTACAGAAAAGGACATGGCGCTACTGATCCGCGAATGCAGCGGAATCGTATGCTTATGTATTTCGGAAGAAAAAAGTAAGCAGCTTAACCTCCGTCCGATGGTGGAAACTAACAATTCCAAAAATCAAACAGCATTTACCGTTTCTATTGAAGCCAAAGAAGGTGTTGAGTCCGGAGTTTCGGCTAAGGATCGCGTAACAACGATCAGAACAGCCGTAGCTGAAAATGCAGAAGCCGGGCACATCGCAAGCCCGGGGCATGTTTTCCCTCTGATTGCTAAAAAAGGCGGTGTTTTCGAAAGACGGGGACACACAGAAGGAAGTGTAGATCTGGTGAAAATGGCCAATTTGGGTGATGATGCCGTACTTTGTGAACTGACGAATGAAGACGGTTCTATGGCAAGACTTCCTGAAATTGTGAACTTTGCTACCCAAAAAGAGATGAGCGTTGTGACCATCGAAGACATTTATGCTTACCGTAAAATGGTGATGAGCAATTAAACTTAAACATTTTTAACGCACAAAGTCGCCTGCTGATGCTATCAGCAGGCTTTTTTATTAAAAATTTAAAAATAAACAAATAAATTTGGCATTTCAATACTATTTTTTGATTATTTTTAACAAAAAAAATCTTAACTATGAAAAAATCTTTACTCCTTTTACTAGGAGCATCTGCCCTGTTTTCTGCGCAGATCACGCTTACAAAAGCAGCCAATGACCCTATTTCCGGAAACGTTATCAATTACAATCATGTAACCGGAGCCGTAAACAACTCCGCAACAGGAGCCAACACTACGTTTTCAAACGGAGGTCTTACCATGGGAATTTCGTCAGTAACGACCTATTCCACTCCTACTTCTGTTGAAATAACAACATTTCCGGGTTCTACCATCAAAATGATAGACGGAACAACAACCGTTTATTATAAAGCCTCCGCTACTAAACTGGAAATTACAGGAATTATAAATCCACAGCTTACCTTAAATTTCAGCGTAGACAATGGTACTTATAATAATTATCCTACCACTTATGGACCGGCACAAAATGATACAGCCAAAGGAACTTTCTCGTCATCTGTTGCCAACGGATTATTCAGTGGCACAATGACTGCCCAGGCTGATGCATACGGAACCCTGATCGTAGGTAACCGAACATACACTAATGTTCTTAGAGTAAAATATACGCAGAACCTTAATCTATATTCATCTTTTGATGTTGTTTATGCCAACCCTATCGGGACAGCTACCAATACATCCTATGCTTATTACGACGCCACTCACAGATATGCCCTGCTAAATTCTACAAGCGGAAATGTGAGTGTTCCATTGTTGAGTATCAACCAGACAGTAGGCACCGCATTAGCTTTAAACGAAGCATTCCTGTCAACCAGCAATACTACAGTAAAAAAAGAAAATTTAGTGGTTTATCCTAACCCTGCACAGGACTTTATCGGTTTCAAAGGAAATACAGATAATTACTCCAAAGCAAATATTTACAGCCTGGATGGGAAACTGGTTAAAACATCAGATGTAAAATCCGGAAATATTCAAATCTCAGATCTTCCACCAGCGTCCTATTTCATAGAGATCAGTGGAAAAAATGCTACAGACACAAAGAATACAAAATTCATCAAAAAATAATAAAAACAAAGTCCCCGCTCCTACAAATGAGCGGGGATTCTTATTAACATTCAAAATTGTTTTTAAAAAGTAGCTGCAGGAGCTGTTTCGTTATTCAGCTTTCTCTGGATCTCTGTTTTCTTTCCTTTCGAAAAATCAAAGCTTACACCCAACACAAACATAGATTTATTATTCATAATTTTAGTATGAACATTATAGTCTACCAAACTTTCCGGGAGACTCTTAGTTTTATATTCTGAAGGCATGCCAATCCAGTACATTCCTGCGGTAAAGCTCCAGCTTTTGAGTCTGTAACTGGCAAAGAAATGGTTCTGATTCTCATTTGTATTAAGGAAGGCACCGCTGAGTGTATATACCGGGATATTGACCATATACTGTACACTGAACAATTTATATTCCGAGGATACTGAAAAGTTATTAGCGAGGTAATCATTTTTGATCAGCGCCCCTTTACTCGTTCTTAACGTCTCTGAGGTTGGCGTCAGCACAGCTTTCAAAACAAGCAGACTGCTTCCGAAAGGCTTATAAGAACCGGACAGCTGTATTCCATACCGCTGGGCATTTTTCCCGTTTTCGTAGGTCAGTGCATACCCTCCGAAAGTGTCATCCAGAACATAATACTGGTTGATGACACGATCCGTATACCGGTAGAAAAGAGCCGCATTAAAGTCAAACTTTTTATTGTTGAAAGAATAAATTAAATTATTGGAAAAATTCTGCTGTGACTTCAGAAAAGGATTTCCCTTCTGGACAATATTCGGAGCAAGTTGTACCACATTGCTGCTGAGTGCACTACTCCACGGGCTTGTAGGACTGTAACTGCTCGTCAGCCTGAGGCTTTGGTTAGTCTTCAGCTGATAACCCAGGATAACTTTTGGAGTGAATGACCATTCATCAAAGGTATTTGCAGCGCTTTTATTATGAATATTGGTCAGTCCCGCACCGATCCTGTAGCTGAATTTATCTACTTTTCCTGAAAATTCAGAATAGAAATACTGCTCCAGATAATTAACGCTGTACTGTGAATATCCAGCAAGATTATTCAGATCATTAGAAATAGCAGTACTTGAAATACGGTAGCCGGAAGAAAGTTTTCCCGCCTTAAAATCATGGGTATGCGCAAGTTCACCGACAAAATTAGTCTGCTCGGTTTCCAGGATCATATCATTGTCATATACTGAAACTCCGGACGGAATGATCCATTCTCTGGCAGATTCCGTAGTATTGGTGCTGTAATGGGAGCCTACAGCATTTAAGCTGAGCTCATCCTTAGGTCCAATCTTTTTTGAGTAATACAGGTCCAGCTTGGGAATAGCATAACTAGAACCGCTGTTTTTAAACATTTCATGTTCTTCACTGAAACTGTCTTTTGTAAAAACACTTTCTCCGGTACCCTTTGAAAACCTGCTTACGATATCCATATTCAGTTTGGCCTGGAAAGCATACTGATCAGGCACCATTCGGGTATAACGCAAAGCAATGCTCTGGGAAGTATATCCAAAATGATCTTTTCTGTTCTCATCCGAACGGTAATGTTCCCCGTTCAGCTGATAATCATAAATGCTCTGAACTTTTCTGTCATCGTAATCCCTTAAATTGAAGGAATACTCCAGTCCAAAATTATTCTTCCCTTTTGTAAAATTAGCATAGGCAGAGGCATTCACAAATCCCGTAGTTAACCCCGACATGGCATCTACCCCAAAAACATATCCAGTCTCAGTGGATCTTGTAATAATATTAATCACTGTTTCAGACCTTGAAGCCCATCTGGCAGGCGGAATGTCGTAGTACTCCACTTTTACCACTTCACTTGGGGCAACACTGCGGATCTGAAGATCTGTAGCCTCTATCCCGTTGATCAGAAAGAGAGTAGTTCCCCCTTTTGTACTCGTGATGGTATTAGAAACGGGGTCAAGTTGCAGCTCCGGCAGAGTCTGCAGCAGGTCTTTTGCATATCTTGCTTTTTCCAGAGCCTCTTTATCAAACGTATAAACAGCTTTGTCTGCAAATTGTTTCTTACGTTGAGCTTTCAGGATCACTTCCTGGATTTCTTTTGCTGCTCCCTGCTCAATTGTATCATTTTTTACGCTTTCCTGCGCAAACACAAAGGCTCCACAAAGAAAAAATACAGGATATAGAACTTTTTTCATATTCAGAAATAAAACGATGTTGATAAAAATAAGACATACAATATCCAGTATTTGTTACATCACTTTAAGTTTTTATTGAAAAATAAAGGCAAACTACTAGTTTCCAATAGGTATTTTCATCATATTATAGTACTCTATCAAATTAAAGTTAATAATTGAATTGATATTTTTCACACACAAGCCACCATTCCGGTCGTTACTTTCACTTTATACTCCAGCACTCAATACACAGAATTAAAAACAATTCCAATATTTCTAACTTAAAAATTGAATCATATTTAAATATCATTGATTTATTGCCCGTTTTTTGCTGATACTATGTTACACGCAAAATATAAAATCATGAAAAAGCTTCTCATCTTAATATCCTGTTTCCTGCTTTCAGAAGCAGACGCACAGGAAGCTCCGGCCATTTCCTCCGAAAAAATGAATATAATCAAGACGAATGTGACAGCCTATGCATTCAGAAATATCAACCTGTCTTACGAAAGAGCGATCAACCAGTGGTTCTCTCTTAATATAGGTTTTGGAACAATGACACAGGGAAAAGTACCTTTCATTAATGCCTTTTTAAAAGATGAAGATGAAAAAAGATTTCAGAATCTGAGGGTAAAAGCCACAAACTTCACCATTGAGCCCAGGTTTTACATTGGGAAAGGATATGGAAAAGGCTTTTATTTTGCGCCTTATTACCGGTATTCCGATGTTTCTTCCAACAGCTTTGATTTTTATTACGATTATGATGCTATTGATGGAAATACCTACCAGATCCCACTTAAAGGCCAGGGAAGCACCAGCGGAAACAGCGGCGGCCTGATGGTAGGTGTACAGTTCTTCCTTACCCGAAGCCAGAATCTGGTACTTGATTTCTGGATCGCAGGGGCCCATTACGGAAGCGGAAAAGGTGACTTCACCATGACCAGCAATTATGTGCTGACCCCGGAAATGCAGGCACAGCTTAAGAAGGAAATTGAAAATCTCGATATCCCTTTTGTAGACTACACCGTAGAAACGAATGCCAATGGAGCCAGAATAAAAGTGGACGGGCCATGGGCAGGCTTCAGAAGCGGATTATCAATTGGGTACAGGTTTTAAAAATCACACATAAACACAACCAGACCGTTCTTTCCAGGAGCGGTTTATTTTTTTGATGAAATTTGTATCTTGCCTTTCTTTTATACTACAAGCTAAATCTATGAATTCATCATCCATAACTACTGTCCAAAGAATCAAAGCCATTGTAGGAGGCTCTATCGGAAATCTTGTTGAGTGGTACGACTGGTATGCTTATGCTGCTTTTGCTATTTATTTTTCCAACTCATTTTTTCCGGATTCGGATCTTAATGCCCAGCTTATGAATACTGCAGGAATCTTTGCCGTAGGGTTTTTAATGAGGCCAATCGGGGGCTGGATATTTGGAAGTATTGCCGACAAGGTTGGGAGAAAAAAAGCAATGACCTTTTCTGTGCTGCTGATGTCTTTTGGATCGCTTCTTATTGCGCTTACCCCAACGTATAAAACGATCGGAATTCTGGCACCTGCACTGCTGCTACTTGCGAGATTACTACAGGGACTGAGTGTTGGCGGAGAATATGGTGTTTCGGCAACTTACCTCAGCGAAATGGCATCGGAAAACCGGAGAGGCTTTTATTCAAGTTTTCAGTATGTAACCCTTATAGGCGGACAATTGATTGCCTTAGGAATTCAGTTGATCCTGCAAAAACTGCTTTTAACGGAGAGCCAGCTCGAAGAATGGGGATGGAGAATTCCTTTTGTAATCGGGGCATTCCTGTCGGTTATTGCACTGTATTTAAGAGCTAACCTGCATGAAACTGAGGCTTTCGAAAATAAAAAAGAAGTCAGTGAAAAGAAAAAAGGAACAGTGACAGAGCTTCTGAAACACCCCAAAGCTTTGCTTACTGTCATTGGGCTTACTTTAGGCGGAACCCTGGCGTTTTATACGTATACCACTTATATGCAGAAGTTTTTAGTGAATACTGTGCATCTCACCAAAGAGCAGTCTACCCTGATCTCTTTTATTTCATTATTTATATTTGCCTGCCTGCAGCCTGTTTTCGGAGCACTGTCGGACAGGATCGGAAGAAGACCTCTTCTTTTAGGCTTCGGAGTTTTGGGAACGTTATTTACAGTACCGCTTCTCACAGCTCTAAGTAGCACAACTTCGATGTGGACTGCATTTTTTCTGATCATGGCCGCCCTGATCATTGTCAGCGGTTACACTTCAATTAATGCCGTTGTAAAAGCAGAACTTTTCCCTTCAGAAATCAGGGCGCTGGGAGTGGGACTTCCTTATGCCCTTACGGTAGCTATTTTTGGAGGAACTGCAGAATATATTGCCCTTTGGTTCAAAAAAGCCGGAACGGAAGAATATTTCTACTGGTATATTACCGGATGCATATTATTCTCCCTGATCGTTTATGCCGGAATGAAGGACACCAAAAAGACCTCAACACTGGATAACGATTAATGATCAGTCATAAAGCCGTGGGGGGGGGGGGGG
>NZ_JBSIBX010000018.1:0-60487 GCF_058245105.1 Chryseobacterium sp. UF-81
CTTTCAGCCCGCCGAAACTCTTTTTATTTTTTTAATTCTTTCAAAAGGTCTTCTATATGTACAATGTATCTTCCATAATAACGGTAAAACCAGAATTTTCCACTGATAAAAAGAGCAAAAAGCCCTACTGTGACAGAGCTTATCAGGATCACAGCAATTTTCATCTCACTCATTGGCTCAGGCCACGGGATAAATTCTATGACGATGATCATTTCGCAGACAATAAAAGGGACAAAGCTCAGATAATAGGACAGATAATACTGCTTATTGAGGTTGAACTGCATGACCAGATCTTTTAAAGAGTCATAAGTTTTGAGCATAGGATCGCTGATATCCTTGTAAAGCCTGAAAAATTTACTGAAAAAGAAGATGGTGACAAGAAGCATTGAAGCTATAAGGACCGTAATGTAAAACTGGAGTTTAAACGGCCTGCAGAAAGCGCATACAATAAATGCAAAAATAAAAACCCCAATTACAAACCAAAATTCCATGCGCATATTTTTACGCACTTTTTCCAGGGGCAGGCTGATCTTATTTCTCTGTTCAATACTTATTTTCGGTGTATCTTCCGAAACATCTTCGTTCCATACATTTTTTAATTCATCTATATTCATTGGTATTGATTTAAAATTTATGATTTATTTGAGTTTAGAATATCCTTCAGTTTATTTTTAGCGCGATTCATTCTCACCCTTACATTGCCTTCAGAAATTCCCATCTGTTCTGCAATCTGCTTTCCTGTGAAATCTTCCAGATAATAAAAAATAAATGCCTTATCGATGGAGTTCAGCTGCCGGATCGCCTCGTACATCCGGGCTAATCTCTCGTCCTTTTCATAGTCATAATCATCCTGAATGATTTTATATCCCGGAAAATTTTCGTTAGAGATAAAACCTCTCTTTTTCTCTGCTTTCAGAAAAATAATTGCTGTATTAAGTGCAATCCTATACAGCCAGGTAGAAAACTCACTTTGTCCTCTGAAGTGCGGATATGCTTTCCAGATCTGGTAGGTTATTTCCTGAAAAAGATCGTCGCGGTCTTCTTTTTCGGACATATACATTTTGGAAATCTTAAAGATGATTCCTTTATGTTTTTCAATTTTGTCTAAAAATTCCTGCTCTAATGAGTTCATGATTCCGTGCTCTGTAGAGTTAGTTTGAAATGTCAAAAAATGTTACATATTTTTTGATGCAATTATATTTCTGACTCAAAGTTTTTTACCAAATCAGCTTTGCTACTAATATAAATCCTCAAAAAACAAAGAATTTTCTGAGGATTATTATTGTATTTTAAATTAAAAAAACTGACTAAAAAATGTAATCAGTGCTTAAAAAGTTAGAATCATGTTCTCTTACAATTGTATTTAATAATTTTTTATTAGAATCGGTCAGCTTTGCAGCTACCAGAGATCTGATTGAGAATGAACGGAGAGCATCAAAAACAGAAAGAGTTCCTTCTGCACTGTCTTTTCTTCCTGTGAACGGAAAAACATCCGGACCACGCTGTGCCTGGCAGTTGATGTTGACACGGCTTACCAGATTCACAAACGGATCAATCAGTCTGGAAACTTCCTGAGGATCTTCACTGAAAATACTCACCTGCATTCCATGGGATGCATTTACCTGATAATCTATGGGCTCTTCTATGTCTTCAAATGGCACCACGGGAATCACCGGACCGAACTGTTCTTCATGATACAGCTTCATATCACTGTTAACAGGATAAACCACTGCAGGAAAAACAAAAGATTCTTCGGTATAACCTCCGTTTTCATTTAAAACTTTTGCACCTTTTGCCAGTGCATCATCAATGCATTCTTTAAGGTAAGGCGGTTTATTCACTTCCGGAAGCGGAGTCACTTTTACGTCTTTTTCCCACGGAAGGCCAGGTTTCAGGGCAGAAACAGCAGCACTCAGTTTCCGGGTAAACTCTTCAGCCACTTCTTTTTGAACAAATATAAGTTTCAGTGCTGTACATCGTTGTCCGTTGAACGACAGAGCTCCCAGAATACATTCGCTCACTGCGACATTCAGATCGGCATTTTTAGTGACAATGGCAGCATTTTTAGCATCAAGGCTGAGAATGGCACGAAGGCGGTTCACTTTGGGATGCAGCTTCTTCAGTCCGTTGGCCACTTTGCTGGACCCGATAAAGGCCAGGACATTTACTTTTCCACTTTCCATGATCGGAGTGATGATTTCTGAACCTTTACCGTACAGGGTATTGACTGTTCCTTTCGGAAAGGCTTCTTTAAAAGCATTCAGCAACGGATAATGCGCTAAAACGCCATGCTTGGGAAGTTTAAAGAGAATAGTATTTCCCATGATAAGAGCCGGAATCAGCGTAGTGAAGATTTCATTTAAAGGATAATTGAAAGGTCCCATGCTCAAAACCACCCCCAGCGGGGCTCTTCTTATCTGTGCTATAGTTCCCTCTGCCTCCTGGAAACGGGAAGATTCCCTGTCTAGATCTTTCAGCGCATCAATGGTCTGGTTGATATAATCTACAGTACGGTCAAATTCTTTGGTTGAATCCGCCAAGGTTTTCCCAATCTCCCACATGAGCAATTTAATCACCAGATCACGCTGTTCGATCATCAGGTAGACAAATTTCTGCATACATTTAATTCTTTCTTCAACAGACATATTGGGCCACTCTCCCAGGCCATTGTCGTAGGCTTTAACGGAAGCTTCAAGGACATCCATTGCCTCTTTGGGGCCGATATTAGGAATGCTTCCCAAAAGTTTTCTTTCGAGGCCATTGGCTGTAGGAATACAGACGGGCGAGTAGATATTCTGAACTTCACCCTTCCACTCTACCAGTTCTCCGTTAAGAAGATAGACCGTCTGGTGGATCTCGGGAACTTTATATTCTTCGGGAATTTCATTTTCACTTTTAAAAATATCCTGCAATGACAGGTTGTTTACTGAATCCATAAATTTTATTTTTTTGATAATTTGAATGTAAAAATTGCCTTTTACAGAATAAAGGTAGATGTTACAATTGGTAAAAAAAATAGGCAGCTGATAGATTTGCTCTATTTGACGGGTATTTGAATTAAAATTAATAAACCGCTTCTAAAAAAAGAATAATTTTGCTTAAAAATAAATACATGTTTTCAAAATTAGCTTACAGCACCTTATTATTCTTTTCGGCATTTATTTTTGCCCAGAATACGAAGACAGCCAACACTGTTTTAATGGGAGGAAAACCGGTACATACGTACGCCAAACTGCCCCCAGTGAATAAAGTGGCACCAAAGTTTACACTTACGGATGTTACCATGAAAGACCAGACGCTGGATTCTTATAAAGGAAAGTACATTATCCTTAATATTTTTCCGAGTGTAGATACAGGAGTGTGTTCCGCTTCTGTACATCATTTCAATGAAGATGCAGCCAATATTCCAAACACGGTGGTTCTTTGTATTTCCAAAGATCTGCCTTTTGCCCAAAAAAGATTTTGTGGTGCAGAAGGGATTAAAAATGTGGTAATGCTTTCGGATTTCCGTTCTGATTTTGGAAAAACGTATGGCGTTGAAATTACAGATTCTGTGATGAAAGGTCTTCTGAGCAGAGCTGTTGTAGTTATTGATCCTTCGGGGAAAATTGTCTATGAAGAACAGGTTGCTGATATTTCACAGGAGCCCAACTATGAGGCAGCAATTGCAGCGGTGAAAAAATAAAACTTTGCTTCTAAACTTATACCACAGCTCCGGCAATCTTCGATTGCCGGAGCTGTTGCTATTCAGCAAAACTGTAAAAATTTTCAGGAAATATTTTAAAATGAATACTTCTTATTTTTTACCTTCAATAACAATGACTCCGTTTTCGCCTTCCTTTCCATAAAGCTTTATGGCACCTTCTCCTGAAAGAATATTGATCCTTTTAATTTTATCCGGCTTAAGCTTCTGCATTTCATCCTGAGAAATCCTCTTTTTATTAAACAGGATGATAGGCTTTGCTGCCGGTTTGGAAAGCGGTACTCCCAAACGGATGGTTTTATTTCTGTAGATAGAATCATTAGCCTGCTGATTTATATTAAGGCCTCTCAGCTTATCGACCATGTTCTTGCTTTCATTTTTAACTTCCTGGGCGTTTGCAGTTGCTAAAATTCCACTGGCTCCCAGCAGGCCTAATGCAATTTTGCCGGCAATTGAAAACCCCAGGTTCCTCCCCAGCTGATCATCTCTGAATCTTCCACAAATATTGTCACCGGAAGTAAGGCCGCCGATAAGCTCTTCGTCTGAGGAATTGGTAAAATCGTGGACTGTCTTGGAACAAGCGGAACAAAATCTTCCTTTTTCATCAGGAGTCATGGTTTCCCAGTTTTCGTGACATGGTTTTGGTATGGTAATTTTCATAGTGATCTCTTTAATAGTAAAGATGCTTTGTTTAGGAAAAAGGTTGGAAACTTCCATATTTTTTTAACGCAAAGTTTCAATTTCTAAACTGTAGATTTTAAGGTTGCAAAGAAAGAATCAATCTACGATTGATTGATGAAGCGCACGTTTATCTCCATACCTTCATCAGCGGCGAAGCCTCCCTTTGCATCCCTTAAAATAATAAGCTGCCATTATAAAAACTTTGCGTTAAAAAAACACCATCTCATTCCCACCGTCTATCATGAAACAAAAAACAGCATTATCCAAGGCTAATAAAAAGCTCCACCCCCATTTTTTTTGACACCCTCGAAATAAATCTCCGAAGCTCTGCATAAGTTTTACCGCAACTTGCAGGAGACTTCCGGAGATCTCCGGAAGTCACAAACAATATGGTTTGTAACCATCGGAGAAGTCAGAGGTTTGTTTTGATAGTGTTTTAGTGGTGCGGAGAGCTTGGGGGAGGTTGTAAACAGAATGTTTGAGTTTATGGTTTCCCATAAGTGTGAGTAAATTCTTTTTTATATATTTGAAAATTATAGCTTGAATTGACGATAAATTTTAGAAAATTATATAAAAACTATGAACATAAATATACCTGATTTAATATTCAGTATTTTAAAATCTCTTTTTATTGGTGTAATTTTATTTATTATTGCAATCTATTCTATACCTTCCGATTGGATAATAAAAATTCTAAAAAAACTTAAACCAAAAATATTAAAAGATTTATTTCTAAAGAATGATAAATATTTCAATTCTATATTGAATATTTTATTGAATGGAAACTATACTGATAACTTTCTAAATGAAAATGAAGCTGAAAGGTTAGTAGAAAAACTAAAAAAAACCAGGAAGGAATTAGAGAATATAGAAAAAAATATGTTTACTATTGACCTTTTATCTGATCTTTTTAAAACATTAAGTTTTGCTGCTGGTAACTATACTATGAGTTCTTCAGAAGAACTGATTGATAATATAGCTACTTATTTTAGAACCTATTCTAGTAGGTTAATTGAAACATCTTATCGCCGAAATTTTGCTGATGATATATTACAAAAATTTGAAGAAATGACTCAAAATCTTTCTGAAACAAAAGAATTTGAAGATAAAGGCTCTAATGATAGGATGTGGAAAGAAAGTAGAAAAAATTATGCATTAACGTTCGAAAGATATTTATCTAATGAAAAAGTTGAATTATCAAATACTAGAGAACTTGTAATTGACAGCATCAAACTTAATGCAATAGAATTAATGAACTTAGCAAAATGAAAAAAGAAGTATTAGATCTAATAAAAGTTAATCCAAATATTCTAGAAGCTTATTTATTTGGCAGTAGAGCAAAAGGAACAAACAGAGAGGACTCGGATTATGATATTTGTATCGTGATTAAAGATAATATATATAAAGATGAGATTTATAACTCAATTACAAAGTATATGTTAGGAAATAAAGAATTTATACAGGTTTTGATACTTGATAAAAATACATTTGATGAGAAAATTAAAATAAGTGTATATAAAAACGAAATTATTCACAAAGGAATTAAAATAATATAACTTTTATTAACAAATCACACTAAATAAAAAATAGTCAATGTCAGATACAAAATGGAAAGATTACTTATTAAAATCAGGGTTACCATTAGAATATGAAGTAAAAAAACGAATAGAACAATTTAATGTCTATTGTAAACCCGAAACATCTTATTTACGCAAAAACGAAAATAATATTAATAAAGAATTTTCATATGATATTGATGCAACTTATTGGGTAAATAATCATGATTTTAATTTGCTAATTGAATGTAAATATAGAGATGAAAATACTAATTGGCTTTTTTTACCAGAAAACTACAATAAGAGTCCTAGAGGAATTGGCACCTCAGGATTTTTGCATACAATAGATTTCTTTTACCCAAAAAAATATTTTAATGTTTTTAAATTCTTTCATCTTTTAAAAATTTCTGAATTATGCTCAAAAGGAATAGAAATTACTAAATCAGGACAAAATCCTAATAGTATTGATAGAGCAATATCTCAATTAAGTTATGCTATGATTGATAAGGTTATTCATTCTTTAGAAGATCAAATTCACCAAGCTGAAAGCGAACAAGAAGATATACTTATTTTCCATAATATCCCAATAATAGTAACTACTGCTAATCTTTATCGTTTAAAACCAAATATAAGTATTAAAAGAATAAAAGAATGTGAAAGTATCAATGATATTGCAACGAAACATAATATGCTACTTATAGAAATATCGGATTCAAAAGAATTAAAAGAATATGCAAATAAAAAGCTGCTAAGTTTTAAAGAAAAGTTTTCAAAAGATAAGCTAAATCAATTAATTAACAACAAAGAGTTTAATCTTGATATAGATGCCATTTGTGAGCAGGTTTCAGATTTCCCTCATGGAATAATTATTTTACAACATTCTAATACTATAATGGTATATAAAAAATTATTTAAACTATTAGATGAGATTGATAATCCAAGTGAAAACACTAAAGCCAAATTAAAAAAATTAGCTGATCAACTTAATAAACTTTCACTTTGATAAAAATTGCACATAGCGTTAGTAAATAAGCAATAATAAAAGCTTTTAGATATGGAAAAACCTGCCGTGGGGCAGGTTTTTCCATATCTAAAAGTTCTAAAACAAACTCTCATCCACAAAATTCGGAAGCGTCACTTTAAGGTTTGGCTCTGCTTCCATGGCTCTTTTAATGGCGAAAACAGCGCCTTCATTTCTGGCCCAGCTTCTTCTGGAGATTCCGTTGTTGACGTCCCAGAAAAGCATAGATTTCAGCCTTCTGTCGGCATCTGCACTCCCATCAAGCAGCATTCCGAAACCACCGTTAATGACTTCGCCCCAGCCTACTCCGCCGCCGTTATGGATAGACACCCATGTAGCGCCACGGAAACTGTCACCAATCACGTTGTGAATGGCCATATCTGCGGTAAATCTTGAACCGTCATAGATATTGGAAGTCTCCCTGTAAGGCGAATCGGTACCGGAAACATCATGGTGGTCCCTTCCTAAAACTACTGGACCGATCTCTCCGTTCTTAATCGCATTGTTAAAAGCTTCCGCAATCTTCATTCTTCCTTCTGCATCGGCATACAGAATTCTCGCCTGTGAACCGACAACCAATTTATTTTCCTGGGCGCCTTTGATCCACTGGATATTGTCTTTCATCTGCTGCTGGATCTCTTCGGGAGAATTTTTCACCATTTCTTCCAAAACAGCGCATGCAATATCATCCGTTTTCTGCAGATCCTCCGGCCTTCCGCTTGTACATACCCAACGGAACGGCCCGAAACCATAATCGAAGCACATGGGTCCCATGATATCCTGAACATAGCTCGGATATTTGAACTCCCTTCCAAGGCTAGGATTTTCTGCCATTACATCCGCTCCTGCTCTTGAAGCTTCCAGTAAAAAGGCATTCCCGTAATCAAAGAAATAGGTTCCTTTCTGTGTATGCTTATTGATGGCTGCCGCATGTCTTCTTAATGTTTCCTGAACTTTTTCCTTGAACAGCTCGGGTTCTTCGGCCATCATCCTGTTTGACTCCTCAAAGCTCTGTCCGGCCGGATAATAGCCGCCAGCCCAAGGGTTGTGAAGGGATGTCTGGTCTGATCCTATGTCGATTTTTAAGTTTTTCTCATCAAATTTCTCCCAAACCTCAACAATATTTCCAAGGTAAGCGAGAGAAACCGTTTCTTTATTTTCCTGGGCTTTCCTTACTCTTTCTATCAGTTCATCTATGTTCTCATAAATCTCATTCACCCATTTCTGGTCGTGACGGATTTTAGTAATCTTTGGATTTACTTCGGCGCATACTGTGATGCAACCCGCAATATTTCCTGCTTTTGGTTGTGCGCCGCTCATTCCTCCCAATCCTGAGGTTACAAAAAGTCCACCTTTCGGTTCTTTTTTAATTTTTCTGAAAGCATTCAGAACGGTGATGGTTGTCCCGTGAACAATTCCCTGCGGACCAATATACATATAGCTTCCCGCTGTCATCTGTCCATATTGGGTAACGCCTAAAGCATTGAATTTCTCCCAGTCATCCGGTTTTGAATAATTGGGAATCATCATTCCATTGGTTACCACCACTCTCGGTGCATCTTTGTGTGACGGGAAAAGTCCCATCGGATGCCCTGAATACATGGTTAAAGTCTGCTCATCCGTCATTTCCGACAGATACTTCATCGTCAGAAGATACTGTGCCCAGTTGGAAAAAACAGCTCCGTTTCCTCCGTAAGTAATAAGCTCATGAGGATGCTGTGCCACGGCATAATCAAGATTATTCTGGATCATCAGCATGATGGCTTTTGCCTGCTCAGATTTTCCGGGATATTCTTCAATTGCCCTTGCCTTCATTTCATAATCCGGACGGAAACGGTACATATAAATCCTGCCGTATTTTTCCAGCTCTTCTTTAAATTCAGGCAACAGCTCCGCATGAAATTTAGGCTCGAAATAACGCAAGGCATTCTTCAGGGCAAGCTTTTTCTCTTCCTCTCCTAAAATTTCTTTACGCTTCGGTGCATGGTTGATATTGGTCTCGTACGGTTTAGGCTGTGGCAGCTGATTCGGAATCCCCTGCTGTATCTGTTCTTGAAATGTCATATTGCTATTTAAAGTTCAATGTTTAGAATCAATGTTTGAAGTTTTAAAGATATTCAAATTAGAAAATATAGGCAAGGGAATTTGATGATGTGTTGATTTGCAGATATCGGCTATAATAAAAATACCAGCTGAAAATTCCCTTCCTTTGGAGGGGTGGATGACAAAATTCAGGGAATTTTGGAAAACGGGGTGGTTTCAAAATGCTGAATAGTTAAACACTTATGTTGAAATTATGTTTTTACTTTTTAACCACCCCGTCTTCTCCTTTCAGTCGAATCCACCCCTCCGATGGAGGGGAATGATATTCACAATAAAACAGGTGATCTCCAAAAATAACAAAACCTCACTGGAAGTCAGTAAGGTTATTTTATTTTATCTGTTCAGGATTTAAGTTAAAACGTCATCGTTTTCTTCCTCATGGTCATCTTCATTATCGCTGCGGCTCCAGTAATTATTTTCTTCATCCTCAGATCCTATTTCTTCCATATCGTCATCATCTTCAGTTCCGGGAATATCAAGTCCTTTGTCTATTTTATCATCATCTTCTTCATTCAGGATTGGATTTCCGTCACCGTCGAGCGGGATATGTTTTTCTTTGTTAAATATATCTTCACTTGGGCTGTAATCCATTTCCTCTAACTTTCTGTTCTGTTCATTGGTATTGTTCTCTGGTATCATAATATTTTATATTTAGGGTTTGTATATACAAATCAAAAATAAGTCCAAGCTGTCAGGAATTCTCAGAATATACTTCAGGATTGGCACAATAAGGAATTTTTTCACCTTTGGAAAAAGCGATAATATTTTCCGCTGCCATCTTTGCCATTCCTGTTCTCGCTTCTATGGTTGCAGAGCCTATGTGTGGCAGTACACAAACGCTAGAAAGTTCCAAGAGCAGGCTTTCCTTGGACATGGGCTCAGGATTGGTCACATCCAGACCTGCTCCCCATATCTGTTTTGAAATCAGGGCTTCATACAGATCCTTTTCATTCTGGAAACCTCCTCTTGCTGTATTGATAAAAATAGCACTGGATTTCATTTTTTCAAAAACAGGTCCGTTGAAGAGGTCTTTCTGTTCGGGGGTAAAATTGGCATGAACACTCAGTACATCTGACTGAGCAATGAGTTCTTCAAAAGAAACATAAGTGGCATTCAGCTTTTCTTCCGCTTCTTCGTTCCTGTTCCGGTTGTGATAAATGATCTTCATATCAAAAGCCTTATGAGACTTTTCGGCCATTTCAAATCCTATTCTTCCCAACCCAAAAATTCCTAAAGTTTTCCCATACAATTCCTGCCCCAAAGCATGCAACGGATCAAAATCTCCCCAATTCCCGTCTTTCACCTTCTGAAAATTATAGCTCGCCCGTCTTGCTACAGACTGCATCAGTAAAAAAGCTATATCAGAAGTCGCTTTACTGAGAACATCAGGTGTATTTCCTACCGGAATTTTTCTCCGGTTAGCTTCTTTAATATCTACATGATCAAAGCCTACAGAATATAAGGCAATTGTTTTTATATTGGGACATTGATCGAAAAAATCCCTGTCGTATTTAAATTCTGCTCCTATGCTTAAAATAGCGTCATTATTCTGACAGTAGATCAGCCATTCTTCGTGAGAAAGGTTTTCATGTTCGGGAATAAAAACTTCCATTCCCGCTTCTTTCAGCATATCGAGTCCTGCTTCCGGAATTCTTTTATTTACAAATACTTTCATTCTATTTCTGATTGAGTTCGTGTTTTAGATTTCCAATAAAAAACCTCACTCCTGTTAAAAAGTGAGGTTCTTTAACTTTAATATTAAAAATTATTGGTCTTTATCCGATTGGTACTGGTCTTTGTCCCAGGCTTGAGAAGCCATTTCCTGAATTTCTTCCCATACATCCTTTGCCGATTTCTGTACATGAGCCATAAATCCCTGTTTGGTTGCTTCCTGGTTTTTGGTTTTCATATCATTCATATAATCCTTCACCTGCTGGGTATAACTTTCCGCGTGATATCCGGGATTATTATGCAGGTTTTTCTGAATATTACTGAAATCGTGTGAGGATTTAAATCTATTCGTATCCATAATAATAAAATTTAAGTGATTGGGTATTAAATTGAATTCAATTACTATTCCGAAGCAGTCTTAAAGTTTATTAAAAAACCGAAGTTTCTTTTTAGTCACAAAAGTTTTTTAAACACTTTAGTTATTTTAAAGTTAAATATTTTGTGCATATGAAGTACACTTAAATTTTTATGAAAACCTTTGATTTTCTACTGATATAGTCTTACTAATCAAGATGGTAAACTTTTAAAACTAAAGTACTCTAAAGTGTTTATGTGAATTTAAAACTTTTGTGCCTTTTGTGGTTATAAAAATCCCGTTAATGATTTGTATCTCCCAGCATCGGCACAAATTTATAAGCCCCGAATTCTTCTTTTTCGAACTGTGTAGGAGCTGTTTTGGTAAATCTGTATAAAATCTGTTCATCAGTGGGGCCTAACGGAATAACCATTTTTCCGCCTACATTCAATTGCTTTAACAGTTCTGTAGGTAAAACAGAAGCTCCACAGGTGACAATAATCTTGTCAAAAGGAGCAAAAGTAGGAAGTCCCGCAAAACCGTCCCCAAAACTCTGAAATTTCGGATTTATATGCAGCTCACGGAATTTCTTCTTTGAGAAATCAAAAAGATCTTTCTGCCTTTCCACCGTATAGACCAAGGCTTTCATGGCTATCAGAACGGCAGTCTGGTATCCGCATCCGGTCCCGATTTCCAGAACTTTTTCGCCAGGTTTTACCTGCAGCAGTTCGGATTGTTCCGCTACGGTTGAGGGGTGGGAAATGGTCTGGTGTGATAAAATAGGGAATGCCCGGTCTTCATAAGCAAAATCCTCAAAAATACTTTCGATAAAAAGATGTCTCGGAACGTCACTCATTGCCGAAAGTACATTTTCATCCGAGATTCCTATCTTATGTCTTAAATATTCGACCAGAATCTTTCTTTTTCCCTTATGTACAAACGAATCATGCATCATTAGTAAAGATAATAGTTATTAGGTTACAGTAGTAGTTCCTGCAAAAGTAAAAAAACTCTCCATACTTATCAACCTAAAAACGACAGGGTACTTCTTAATACCTAAAATTCTTATCTTTACAAAAATTAAAAAAATCTATGTTAAAAGCAGGTTTGGTAGGTGCCGGACATCTGGGGAAGATCCATTTACGACTTCTTAACCAGTCAGATAAGTACGAGCTGGTAGGTTTCCACGATAAAGATACTGAAAACGGAAAAAAAATAGAAGCAGAATTTGGATATAAATATTTTGAAAATTTTGATGAACTCCTTGAGCAGATCGATATGCTGGATATCGTGACTCCCACAGTCTATCATTATGATTATGCTCTAAAAGCAATTGAAAAAGGGCTTCATTTTTTCATTGAAAAACCGGTAACCCAAACGCTTGAACAGGCAGAAGAAATCCTTCATAAGTGTCAGGAGAATGGCATTAAGGCACAGGTTGGACATGTTGAAAGATACAATCCCGCTTTTATTGCCACTAAAGAATACATTAAAAATCCAATGTTTATTGAGATCCACAGGCTGGCAGAATTCAATCCCAGAGGAACGGATGTTTCTGTAGTACTGGACCTTATGATCCATGATTTGGATATTTTGTTGAGTATGGCTAAATCTAAGGTTAAAAACATTCATGCGAGCGGTGTATGTGTGGTAAGTAAAACCCCGGATATCGCCAATGCCAGAATAGAATTTGAAAACGGTTGTGTAGCAAATCTTACAACCTCCAGAATCTCTATGAAAGCGATGAGAAAAAGCCGTTTTTTTCAGAAGGACGCGTATATTTCCGTGGATTTTCTCGAGAAAAAAGCAGAGGTGATCCGGATGAAAGATGCCCCTGAAAACCCTACTCCTTTTGACATGATCATTGAAAATGCTGATGGAGAAAAGAACCAGATCTTGTTTGAATATCCTAATATAGAGCCTAATAATGCCATCCTTGATGAGTTAAATTCTTTTGCAGACGCCATCACTGACGGCAAAAATGTGGAAGTTTCCCTGGAAGACGGAACGGAAGCTTTAAAGGTTGCTCTTGAAATTGTAAAACTGATTTCAAAATAAGTTGATCCTATAATATTGATAAGGCTGTCATTTGAAATGACAGCCTTTTTGCATCTAAAAATCAAAAGAAACAAATCTTCAATTTTCCTTTTTCTCTGAAATAATCTTTTTTCATTACACAATTTTAATTTTTGTTCTGGATTTTTTAAATATATTTGTCCTTCTTAAAACTATTGTTCTACAATTCTCTCCTATAATTTAAAATAAATAAATTCAATATGAAAAGAGTCATCCTATTATCCGCTTTATTATTGTCTCAATTTGGGACATCACAATTATTAAAAACTGACGGACAGAAAATAATTAATGACAAAGGAGAAAACATTCAGTTACGAGGTCTTGGCCTTGGCGGATGGATGCTTCAGGAAGGATATATGCTGAAAACAGCTGATTTTGCAGGGCCTCAGCATAAGATCAAAGAGAAGATCACTGAATTAATTGGTGAAGACGGAATGAAGGATTTCTATAAAGCCTATCTTAAGAACGGCATCACCAGACAGGATATCGATTTTCTTGCTAAAGCGGGGTTCAATTCTGTAAGGCTTCCGATGCATTATGATCTGTATACTCTTCCCATTGAAAAAGAACCTGTAAAAGGACAGAATACATGGCTGGAAGAAGGCTTTAAAATGACAGATGACCTTCTGAAATGGTGTGCTGACAATAAAATATACCTGATCCTTGATCTGCATGCAGCACCGGGAGGACAGGGAAATGACGTTAATATTTCAGATAACGATAAAACAAAACCGTCTCTTTGGGAAAGCACTGAAAACCAGAAAAAAACAATTGCTTTATGGAAAAAGCTGGCCGAACGGTACAAAGATGAACCCTGGATCGGTGGTTATGACCTGATCAATGAACCGAATATTAATTTCACCGGAAAAAATCCGAACGGTACCGACGAAATGTCGAATGCTCCGCTCTGGAAACTACAGAAAGACATTACCGCCGCCATCCGTGAAACCGATAAAAAGCATATCATATTTATTGAAGGTAACGGATGGGGCAATAACTATAACGGGCTGATTCCGATCTGGGACAGCAATATGGCATTCAGCTTTCATAAATACTGGAATTACAACAATGACGAAACCATCCAGTCCATTCTTGATCTCAGGAAGAAACATAATATTCCTATCTGGCTTGGGGAAACCGGAGAAAACTCTAATGTATGGTTTACAGAGCTGATCCAGCTTCTGGACAGACACAACATCGGGTATGCATTCTGGCCAATGAAAAAAATTGACAATATTGCAGGAATCACCAATGTAAAAATCACTCCTGAATATGAAAAGCTCCTGAATTACTGGAAAAACGGCGGCGAAAAACCTTCTAAAGACTATGCAACAAAAGCGCTGATGCAGATCGCCGAGAATTATAAATTCAATAATGTCGAAATCAAAAATGACGTTATAGATGCCATGTTCAGACAGGTTACCGACGATTCTGCAAAACCGTTTAAAAACCATCAGGCTCCGGGAAGGATATTTGCTTCGGATTATGATTTGGGAAGAATGGATTCAGCCTATCTGGATAAGGATTTTATCAATCTGTGGGTAAGTGATCCCAAGAAAAGATCTGAATGGAATTCCGGACAGCAGATGAGAAATGACGGCGTGGATATCTATCTGTGCCACGACAAAGTAACCAATAAATATTATGTAGGAAAAACGGAAACAGGAGAATGGCTCCAATATACTATTGATGCAAAATCTGATAAAAACTACACCTTCAGCATCAGGTATGCAGGTAAGAATGATGCTGATATCAGACTGGAAGATGCCTCGGGAAAACTGCTGGCTAAAGTTTCACTGCCTTCCACAGGAGAAGATGAAAACTGGAAAACAGTTTCGGTGAAAAACGTTCCTCTGAAGAAAGGAACAAATAAAATCAGGCTGCATTTTGAAAGCGGCGGTTCTAATCTGAATTATTTTGAAATAGAGCAATAATTATCTTAAATTGCAAATCCCTTTTAGTATCTGAAAGGGATTTTCTTTTAATCATTATACAATGAAAAAAATAGGACTTTTCTTTCTTCTGATCTCATCGCTGGCTATAGCTCAAAAATCTGTTTTAGAGCAGAAAATAAACTCTATTGTTAAAGATAAAAAAGCAACCGTTGGAGTTTCTGTGCTGGGCTTTGAAAATAATTTCAAATACAGCAAAAACGGGGATAAGCCACTTCCTACTCTAAGTGTTTTCAAATTTCATATTGCCTGCGCAGTGCTAGATCTTGTGGATAAAGGAAAACTGTCTTTGGATCAGAAAATATTCATCAGTAAATCTGATCTGCTGGAAAATACATGGTCTCCGTTCCGGGAAAAACATCCGGATGGAAATATTGAAGCTTCCTTGAATGAAATAATCGATTATACCGTTGCATTAAGTGACAATAACCTTTGTGATGTCCTGCTAAGACTCATTGGTGGAACAAAAACGGTTCAAGATTTTATGGATTCCAAAGGGATAAAAGGTTTCCAGATTAAGTACAATGAAAATGAAATGCATAAAAACGACTGGAAAGCACTTTACGAGAATTACAGTACACCGAATTCTGCTGTACAGCTTCTTAAAAAGTTCTATGATGAAAAACTGCTTTCCAAAAAATCTACAGACTATTTAATGCAGATTATGATCGGCACGAAAACCGGTACCAATAAAATTGTAGAGCAGCTTCCTAAAAATACTCCTGTAGCTCATAAAACAGGTGCTTCCGGAAAAAATAACGATGGGCTCACCATTGCAGAAAACGATATAGGAATCATCACGCTTCCCAACGGAAAACATTATGCAATTGCCATATTTGTAAGCAATTCCATGGAAAGCAATGCGGTGAACTGCAGATTGGTTTCTGATATTTCGAAGGCAGTCTGGGATGATTTTAATAAATAAAATATTAAGCTTATTTTTAAAGCTGAAAAACCGCCGAAATTTTTGTTCTTAACCCGGAAAAACTATGAATATGAAAAAAATAATATTAGCAACCTTCCTTTTGTGTTCTGCCTTCTTTTTTTCACAAAAAAGCATGAGCTATGTACGCATAAGTTATGGCAGCATCTGCTGTGGAACACCCTCCACAAAACCCGTGATGGATTATCTGAAAAAATTTGAGAAAAGCAATCAACTGAAAGCTTTTGAAATCCTGGAACAAAGTGGCCTGGGGAGAGAAGGTGAATTTACTTTATACATCGGAACAGACAAACTGGGTAAAAAACAGAAAACGGCTTTCAGAAAGGGTCTTCAGTCTGTTATTACCTTACAAAACAAAAACAGAAAACAGGACCGTGACGGTACAGTGGATTTTGATCCGGCAGTGACTGCTTATAAATCTGATCTGACAGGTATTAAAAATTTAACTATCTATAAAAAATAAAAGAAAAAAATGATCAAAAACATTGTAGTTATTGGAGCTGGAACCATGGGAAATGGGATTGCGCATACTTTTGCACAAAGCGGATTCAAAGTAAATCTGGTAGATGTATCGCAGGATGCTCTGGACAGAGGACTGAAAACAATTACAACTAACCTTGACAGAATAATTGCAAAGGGAAACCTTACGGAAGAGCAGAAAGCTGAAACACTGGGAAATATAAGCACTTTTACAGAGCTTAAAGAAGCTGCAGGAAGCGCAGATCTTATCGTAGAAGCAGCTACTGAAAACCAGGATCTGAAACTGAAAATCTTCGGACAGATGGATGAATTTGCACCTGCGAACTGCATCCTTGCTACCAATACATCTTCTATTTCTATTACAAAAATTGCCGCGGCTACCAAAAGAGCTGATAAAGTAATCGGAATGCATTTTATGAACCCGGTTCCTATTATGAAGCTGGTAGAGATCATCAAAGGATATTCTACTTCCAAGGAAACTTTTGATGCTATTTATGAAATGAGCAAAACGCTGGGTAAAGTCCCTGTAGAGGTGAATGACTACCCTGGTTTTGTAGCAAACAGAATTCTGATGCCCATGATCAATGAGTCTATTGAAACGCTTTACAACGGTGTGGCCGGTGTGGAAGAAATTGATACGGTAATGAAGCTGGGTATGGCACATCCGATGGGCCCTCTTCAGCTGGCAGATTTCATCGGTCTTGATATCTGTCTTGCCATTCTTAATGTCATGTACGACGGTTTCAAAAATCCTAAATATGCTCCGAATCCGCTGCTGGTAAACATGGTAATGGCCGGAAAACTGGGCGTAAAGTCAGGAGAAGGTTTCTATGATTATTCGGAAAGCAAAAAAGCTGAAAAAGTTTCAAAAATGTTTTTGAAATAACTGAATGAAATTAAAGGAAAAAAATATCCAAATAGCAATGGTCATCATCACAGTAATGATGACCATTCTTCGTTTTATATTAAATGAGAAAGGAAGAGTAAACCCCGATTCTATCCGCTTTATGAGATTCGCGCATGGTCTTCCTGCTATTGACAATACTACCACTCCTATAGGTTATCCTGTTGGTATCAGATTGTTTACGTTTCTTGGCTTCGATGAGTTTTGGGGAAGCAAGGTTCTTGGGATTGCTGCTTATCTTTTTATTGTGTATTTCTGCTGGAAAAAAAAGTTCTATAAACGTGAAGCTATAGCAGTATGCGGATTGTTCAGCTTTGTATCATTGTTTGCTTATACAATGAGTGAAGCTCTTATTATTCCTTTTGTATTTTTATTTTTATATACCGCCTCTCAGATCATTACGGGAAAACTTGAAAAAGGAAAAGCTATTTTTTATCTTTCCATCTCATTAATTGCTCTTTATAATATCAGATATAGTGCCTTATTCTTCATTGGGGGAACCGGACTTTACGGCTTACTATTTTTGAGAAAAAAATATTCATGGGTATTTATTGCCTCCGGTATTATAGGAATTCTGTTTGTGGGGGCCTATAAACTTTTATTTATTGATTATTTTAATGAAAATTATATCAACCAGGCTCTGGTCATGGGAATTCACCCCAATTCCAAGTTACTGAAAGAATTGGTACAGGGGCTGGCAACTTCATTCAATCCATTCATCCACATTGCAGATCCCGGGGGAAGTTTCATCAATTATGGTATTTATGGTATTGGTGCCCTGAATATCTTTTTGATGATTTATCTTCTGGTAAAAAATAAGCTGTCCGAAACAGAATATTTCTTTACCGTTATCAGTATTTCCGGCATTGTATGCTCTTATTTTGTTCAGTATTTTTATTCAGTCATCCCTATCGACTACAGGATCATAGGACCTTTTATAATTCCTGTCTGGCTTATTTACTTTAACAGACTTTTCCGGATCTTCAATACTAAAACCTATGCAATCACCGGACTGAGCTTACTGTCCGGACTGGCTTTCACCTGGCTCTCCAGAGGAAATTATCTTGAAAACAGAAAAGCAGCCTCAGATTTTCTAAAAAGCGAGAAGCTGGATAAAGTTCCCATACAGTTTTTTCTTTTAAATGAAGAAAGTCTGGAAAGAATACAGGTTGCTGAACTTTTAAGTACAGTAAATTCAAATCTTACCCTTACTTTCAAGCCTGAAGATACACTCCGCAGAACGACTCTTACAAGGTATAAAGTTTTACAAAAAATTAAAATCAACAAGAACAAATATCAATAATTTTATTATCTTTGATTAAAGTTAAAATATAAAAAAATGAAATTACCAAAGTTTTTATTAGCAGACAATTCGGAATTTCCTGAAGATTTATTCGTAGTTCACACAGAATATCCAAGATTTATCTTAAACGTTGAGGAAGAGGAAGTTGAGTGGCTAGATGATTTGGAAGGTGACGATGAAGAAACTATGGCAGACGAAGCTACAAAAGTTGTAGAGGCTGCATTTAAATGGTGTGATGAGGAGTTGGCTAAGTACGACGAAGAAGAGGAAGAATAATAACTACCTAAACATAAAAAAGGAACTCAAATTGAGTTCCTTTTTATTTTATTCCGCTTTATTGAATTTCAACAGCAGTAAATTGTCTTTGTAAAGTTCTAAAGTAGTCCCGGAAATCACATATTTGTTAGCTTTCCCTACCATATCCATAAAATTCTGCTCAACGCTCATATTATTGCACATCATTTTAGTAGATCCCATCTGCCCGGCAGAAAAATCACCTGTGGAAGGATCTATCTTAGCTGTCCCGAAATAGTTGTTGCATCCCCCATTTCCATTGATCTTTTCCCCTTCGATATTAAGGGTCGGAACCTTACCTTTTACGTTATCAGCCAATATCCATTTTGTATTGGCCAGTGAAGGCTGTGCTTTTCCTACTTTAGATGCAGAAGCACTGGACATTGTACCGCACGATGCCAGAATAGCAGCCGCACCTATACTTAAAAAAAGATTTTTCATTTTTTTCTTTTTGATTTAGTCAAATTTAAGGAAATTATATTATTTAAACGGCTGGCAAAGGATTTTATTACTTCTGAAGCTCTATTTTAGGATTAATTTTTAAAGATGAATGGTTTTATATCTTTGCGTTGATTTTGTTTAATTCTTACGTGATGCTTTTATTTTTGGGCTAAAGCCCATTGATTTTGGGCAATTTAGAACGGGCTAAAGCCCGTTTCCATTGAATAGCTATCCGGATGCGAGAGATTAAAATTTCTTTTCTTTCGCAGCAGATCTGCTGATTCTACAGGTTTCTATATTTATACATTAGAATTTATAATAATTCACAAATAAAAAAACGGGCTTAGCCCGTTTCTATTAAATGATTATCGATTTCTGGATAATTTTTTCTCCCTTGCAGATCTGATTGATTGAGCAGATTGATACTTAAACATACATACTACGATTATGTAGAATTTAATTTGAAATGATTACAAACAAAAAAACGGGCTAAAGCCCGTTTTAATGATATATTTTTATCTGAATTAAGATCTTAATTCTGCGTTGTATTCTTTTTGGAATGCCTTGATCAGAGAATCCATTACTTCAGAGATTTCCTTCTCTTCCAATGTTTTTTCTTCATTAAGAAGTTCAAAGCTCATCGCATAAGATTTCTTTCCTTCCGGAAGATTCTTTCCTTCATACACATCGAATAAATTGATGCTCTTGATGAAAGGAGATTTATTCTTTTTGGCAGTCTGATAAAGATCCTCATAGCTTATATTCTTGTCGATCAATAGCGCAAGGTCTCTTCTTATCTTATTGAACTTAGGAATATCCTTAAATTTAAGAACATTTTTAGAACGTAATTCCTGAGCTAACTCAAGTTCTATTTCTGCATAGAAACATTCCTGATCAATATCAAAGTCTTTCAGTAAAGCGGGAGATACTTTTCCAATTCTCACTAAAGTCTTTCCTCCGGCTTCATAAGCTAATGCATCGGAAAATCTGTCGTCTGTTAAAGCAGTTTCTTTATAATCAACACCCAGTCTCTCTAATAAAACTTTTACGTAGGCTTTAAGATTGTAGAAGCTTACCGCAGATTTAGGCTGCAGCCAATTTTCAGCAACATCTCTTCCTGTAACAAGAAGGGCTAACTGTTTTCTTTCTTCGTATTTATCTTTTTTATGGTAAATTTTTCCGAATTCAAAGAATTTAATATCCTGATTCCTTCTGTTGATATTGTACACTGCATTCTGAAGAAGCCCTTCTAGTAAAGATTTTCTCATGAAAGCAAGGTCTCCGCTCAATGGATTCAGCAATTTTACAGCATCGGTTTCATCTTTTACAGAAGTCAGTGAGTTATTCATAGCTTCGTTGAAACCAAGTCCCTGCAGGGTTCTTGCCCAGTTATTTTCAAGTTCATCCTGATCGTTAGCGCTCAGTTTTACCGGAGTAAAGGAAATTTTCTGCGGAGCATCGATCTTATTGTATCCGTAAATTCTCAGGATTTCCTCGATCACATCAATTTCTCTTGTTACATCAGCTCTGTAAGCCGGTACAGAGATTTCAAGTCCGTTCTGGATCTCATTAAGAACCTGAATTTCCAGAGATTTCAAGATTTCCTTTACTTTTTCTCTGTGAATCTTTGTGCCTAAGATCTGTTCGATCTTTGAGAACCTGATGATCACATAATTATCTTCGATTTTCTTCGGATATTCTTCCAACAGATCGCCCACCAGCTTTCCGCCTGCAATCTCCTGGATCATTTTGATGGCATGGGTTATTGCTGTTCGGGTAATATTAGGGTCTACTCCTCTTTCAAACCTGAAGGAGGCATCTGTATTTAAGCCATGAAACTTAGCTCCTTTTCTTACGGCAACCGGGTTGAAATAAGCACTTTCCAGGAATATGGTTTTCGTTTCATCAGAAACCCCGGAATTGGCACCACCGAAAACCCCTGCAATACACATCGGGTTATCTTTTCCGTCCTTGATCATCACTTCAGAGCCATTCAAAGTTCTTTCAACACCATCCAGGGTAGTGAATTTTGTCCCTTCTTTTACAGTTCCCACTTTCACTTTGCTGTCCGTGATCTTGTCTGCATCAAATGCATGAAGAGGCTGTCCGTAACCGTGAAGAATATAGTTCGTAATATCTACAATATTGTTGATCGGGTTCAACCCGATTGCTTTCAGCCTGTTTTTTAACCAAGCCGGAGATTCTGCTATTTTCACATCTTCAATGACAGCTCCTATATATCTCGGACACAGTTCAGCATTTTCCACTTCCAAAGTGAAGTTATGAGTGCCTTCCCCATTCAGGACTTCAGAATTCACTTTTTCAAACGTTGATTTCTGCTGGTTGGTTGAAAGGAAAGCATGAAGATCTCTTGCCACACCATAATGTGACATCGCATCTGTCCTGTTAGGTGTTAAACCTATTTCTATCACTTCATCAGTGGCCAATTCAAAATAGTCAGCAAAATTCTTTCCTACTTCATATTGGGTTTCATCCAAAACCATAATTCCGCCGTGATCATCACTAAGGCCAAGCTCATCTTCTGCACAGATCATCCCCTGAGAGACCTCACTTCTGATCTTAGCTTCCTTAATCTCGAAAAAGTTCCCGGTTTTGTCATAGATCTTAGTTCCTACAACAGCTACAGGAACAGTCTGTCCTGCTTCAACATTGGGAGCACCGCAAACAATATTTAATATTTTCCCATTCCCTACATCAACTGTTGTTTTCTTTAGTTTATCTGCATTCGGATGCTTTTCGCAGGTCAATACTTTTCCTACTACAATACCTTCCAGACTGCCCTTTACACTTTCAAATTTTTCTATCCCCTCCACTTCAAGACCTATATCTGTCAGGAATTCTCCAATCCTTTCCGTTTTCAGTTCCGTTTTGATAAAGTCTTTCAGCCAGTTGTTTGATATTTTCATTTGCTATATTTTGAAAAATTATTGAATTTTCGCACAATATGTAGTGTACGATTTTCCCGTACAAAGGTCGTGTTTTTTTAAGAAATAGAGAAATTTAGGAATCACTTTAAAACAAATAGTTTTTATCAATTCTTTCTTGTTGAATGAGCAAATTTTCCTATAAAAAAAGATAAAATATTTATATTATCTTTAAGATTTTCAATTATTCACTAAAATAAATCGTTAAAAAACCGAGCTCATTTAAAATAAAAAAGAGACTGAATTTTTTCAGTCTCTTATAATTTTTATTATTTAAAATATTACAATCCGATTACCGGCATTGATAACATCAGGATATTTTCACTTTCTTCAAGACCGTCAAGAGGTTCTATGATTCCCGGTCTGTTCGGTTGAGACATCTTCATAGTGATATCGTCAGAACCTAAAATAGTAAGCATTTCCGTTAAAAATTTAGAGCTGAAACCAATATTGATATCTTCCCCGTTATAATCGCAAGGAATCTGCATATCCGCTTTGTTTGCATATTCTGTATCTTCTGCATGAAGGTGAAGTATGTTGGCAGACAGCTTAAATCTTACCTGGTTGGTAGATTTGTTGGACATGATCGATGCTCTTTTGATCGCTCCCAGAAGAAGATTTCTGTTGATCGTCAGTACATTTGGATTTTCCTTCGGGATTACGGCTGTATAATTCGGGTATTTACCGTCTATCAGTCTACAGATCCAGATGTGTTTTCCAAAAGTAAATTTAGCCATATTCTCATTGAAGTCGATCGTAACGTCTTCATTAGAACTGGCCAGAATATTTTTGAAAATGTTCAAAGGTTTTTTAGGCATGATGAATTCCATAGGCTCGGCATTCATCAGGTCTGTTCTTTTATAAACTACCAGTCTGTGGGAATCTGTAGAAACAAAATTGGTTTCATTTTCTCCAAACTGGAACAGTACTCCTGTCATTACGGGACGAAGAGAGTCATTACTTGTTGCAAAAAGAGTGTTTGTCAATGCTTCAGATAAAACTCCTGCCGGCATGGCTACGCTTTGAGACGCATCAAATTCGGGAAGTTCCGGATAATCATCGGCATTATCCAGCGCTACAGCGAAATTGTCTTTTTCATCTAAAATCTCAAGCTGGCTTCCGGTTCCTTCCGCATTATCTTTTACAACAAATGTCAAAGGCTGTTCTCCATACGTCTTGATAAAATCTTGAAAAATTTTAGCAGGAACGGCAAATTTACCCGAATCATCAGACTTTACGTCCAGAGAGGTAACAAGAGTAGTCTCGCCATCAGATGCTGTAATGGTAACGTTATTTCCGTCTAGTTCAAAAAGATAGTTTTCTAAAATCGGTCTCGATTGAGAGCTTGATATTACGCCACTTACAGTTTGCAATGCTTTCTGCAGTTCACCACTTGAAATAATAAATTTCATAGATTTAAAAATAAGTTTCTACAAATATAATAAATAGAAACTATAATGAAAAAAATAATCTTAAGGAGTTTTGAACAAATATCATTAAGCTGTTTTAAGACATGATTTTAATGCCCGGATTTACTTCTGATCATTAATTCTGAGCAAAATTGGATCTTTATTTTCTCATTGTTGAGTGAATACAATTATTGAAAAACAGGTATTTAATATTTCACTTTCGTCGAAATACAAATCTTATCTTTGTTAAAAATAAGCTATGCAAAAACCGCCTGTTCACAGAAGCTTTTTAAATGCTTTCCGGGGTATTTTCATGATGATAAAAACGGAAAGAAATTTCCGGATCGAACTTACTGCTTTTTTTATAAACCTGATTCTAATATTCTATCTCGGACTTTCATCCATTGATACAATTCTGATTCTTATGGTTTCAATAGCTGTTTTAAGTGCTGAAATTTTCAATACAGCCGTAGAAAAAGTATGTGATATCATTCAACCTGATTTTGACAGAAGAATCGGTTTTATTAAAGATGCATCTGCCGGAGCGGTTCTTTTGATGGCCGCCGGATCTGTTATAGTAGGAATTATTGTGTACTGGAAGTACATATTTCAATAAAAAAGCACCTCTGAAAAGAAGTGCTTTGTAGTTTTAAGAGCAGTAAAAATCCCATGATTCGGAGGTCATACAGCCATTAAATTTTGGGCAATACCAGCCATAAGGATAATTACAATATCCGTTTTCATCAACAGGGACAGTAATCAAAGGTGGGTTTATCCCTTTTCCATTTACATTTTTCAGTTCCTGTCTGTTAAGTTTTTTCAGATTTTTCATACTTTTTTATTTGTAAGCCTAAAACTATAAATAAAATTAATATTTCACCAAGATAAGATAAATTAATCTTTTAAATATTTTTCTATAATTGGGATGGCGGTTTCAGCCATTACACCATAGCCTTTTTCATTAGGATGAACACCATCTCCGGAAAGCAAAATTTCTTTATCCCTTAAAAATGCGGTGTAAAAATCTATGTAATATAAAGTATTTTCAACTGCGATATCTTTAAGGATCTGATTATAAACCAAAATTTCCTCGTTTGTTCTTAATTTTCCGGCTGCACTCTTCACGCCGTCTATTTTCTGGGAAACCGGAAGAATGCTTACCAGATAAATATCATTCGCATATTGTTTTGCATGATGAATGGCCTCAATTATATTATTTCTGAATCGGACAGGATTTACCATAGGTATTCCGTCCTTAATGGCCAGGTCATTGGCGCCATAGCCGATAAAAATAATATTTCCCTCGGCTGAATTTCTGGCCGCCAGCTCAAAAGGCATCCTTTTTAACAGGCCTTCTGTAGTTTCCCCTCCTATTCCCAGATTAAAAAGAATCAACTCATTGCTTCCTTCATGAAACTGCTGCAGGGCATATCTTTTAAGGATATCAACCCAACCGCCGAATACTCCGTCATATTCTCCATACGTAATACTGTCTCCAAAGAACAGCCCATAAATCATTTTCTTCATTTTAGAAGTTAGATGTTAGATGTTAGATGTTAGAATTTAGTTTTTTTCACTCCAAAATTAGTGTAATATTTTTGTGTGATTCTATAATTTCAATTAAAATTTCAAACAGGGTCTGGCCTTTTCCTGAAAGCAAATCATCCAGTTTTTGCTGTATTAATTCTGCATTAAATGGTTTTCCCTGTCTGATCTTGTTTTGGTAAAAATTCCGGGTTAATTCTTGACCCAGCTCTTCTTTTGATTTTTGGGATTCTTTCCATATGATTTCAATTCTTTCTCCGTTTTCAAATGCTCCGAAACCGCCGTACAGGATATCATCGAAGCCATCCAGTGTTCCTACTTTCCAGTCCGTATCTTTCATCAACACTAAGGAAACCTCATTGTAAAATCCAGGCAGATCTGAGAAGTGGCTGCCATCTATTATGATTATTTTATTTTTATCTGACCCCAATCCTGTTTAATTTTTATAAGCTTAATCCTGATAAATATAAAAAATGACCGCCATTCGGTGGCGGTCATTTTTATTTTATTTGAAGTATTCTACTCCGTTTCTGAATATATTGTGGTAATTCGCGGTCGGTATGTTTTTCATGAGGCCTTCTGCAAAGCGCTCAGGATGCCCCATTCTTCCGTAAATCTTTCCACACGGACTGGTAACCCCTTCAATTCCGAATAATGAATTATTAGGGTTAAATGGCATTCCGTGGGCAATATTTCCATCAAGATCGATGTATTGGGTAGCAATCTGTCCGTTTTCATACAGCTTTTTGATCTCTTCTTCAGAAGCCATGAAACGTCCTTCCCCGTGAGAGATAGGAATGGTAAATACCTGGTCTTTCATTCCTTTTAACCAAGGGCTTTCGTCGTTGATCACCTTCACGTTTACCATCTGGGAAATATGTCTTCTGATGGCATTGTGAGCCAATGTCGGAGAATTTTCGTCCAGATCTTTGATTCTTCCGTAAGGTAACAGACCGGATTTAACCAATGCCTGGAAACCATTACAGATACCGATGATCATCCCGTCTCTGTCCAATAATTCGTGAACAGCGTTCTTCATCTTCTCGTTTTTCAGAACGTTTACGATGAACTTTGCGGAACCATCCGGCTCATCACCTGCTGAGAAGCCTCCTGAGAATGCAAGGATCTGGGATGTTCTGATCTCCTCTACCCACGCATCAATGCTTTCATCCAGCAATTGGTGGCTGATATTTTTCAAAGGCAGACTGCTGATCACAGCGCCTTCTTTCTGGAATGCATTCAGCGTATCATATTCACAGTTTGTTCCCGGAAATACAGGAGCAAATACTTTCGGCCGGGCGATTCCGTGTTTTTTAATGATAATATTTCTTGGATGGATTGAGTTTGATTTCTCATCAATTTCAACCGTCAGCTTTTCTTTTTCTTTGGTTGGGAAAAGGTTTTCAAATGTTCCGGTATACGCTGCCAGAAGATCCAAGATCGTAGATTCCAGGCCATTTATCACTAAAACACCTGAGTTTTTTACTTCACCGATCTGCTGAAGAGAAGCATTGCTCAGCTCTTCGCTTGATTCGATGATTAAGCTTCCGATATTTTTAGCCAATAAAGCATTTCCGTCAATACTGATCTCTGCTCCCAGTCTGTTTCCAAAGCTCATTTTGGCTAAAGCTACTGCGGCACCTCCTTCTTTAATGATTTTTACGGAAACAATCTTTCCGGCTTTGATGTTTTCAAAAATAAATTCGAAAATACCTTTTAAGCTTTCATAATCAGGAAGTCCGTTTTCCTGAGGGATATGATTGAAGAAATATATTCTGTTTCCAGCCTGCTTGAATTCCGGAGAAATTACATTTTTCTTTTCACCGTTGGCACAGGCAAATGAAATTAAGGTCGGCGGGACATTCAGATCCTGATACGTCCCGCTCATAGAATCTTTTCCTCCGATCGCTGCAAGGCCAAGATTGATCTGGGCATCATAAGCTCCTAAAAGAGAAGCTAAAGGTTTGCCCCATTTCTCCGGATTCTGACCCAGCTTTTCAAAATACTCCTGGAAGCTTAATCTGATATTTTTGTAATCACCTCCCATGGCAGCAATCTTAGCAACACTTTCCACAACAGCATAAGAAGCTCCCAGCAGTGAATTCTGTTTTGAAATTCCGGTATCGAATCCCCAGCTTGCAAAGGAAACGGTTTCAATATCTTTTGCCCCTAAGATCGGCAGTGTCTGAGCACTTCCTTCCATCAGGGTCTGCTGATATTTTCCACCTAAAGGCATCGCAACAGTAGTTGCACCGATAGATGAATCGAACATTTCCAGCAATCCTTTTTGGGAAGCTACGTTTTTGTCACTTAATATTTTAATGAAGTTCTCTTTTGTAAAAGCCTGTGTTTCTTCTTTTACTTCTTCAAGGTGGGTAATTTTTACCTCCTGGGTTTTGGAACATCCGTTGGTATCCAAGAATTCTCTTGAAAGGTCAACAATTTTGTCTCCTTTCCAGAACATCTGCATTCTTCCTGAATCCGTTACTTTGGCAACTTCTACAGCAACAATGTTTTCATCCTCACAGAATTTGATGAACTGTTCTTTATCTTTCGGATCAACTACAACCGCCATTCTTTCCTGAGATTCGGAAATAGCAAGTTCGGTTCCGTTTAATCCTTCATATTTCAAAGGTAAAACATCAAGATTTACTTCTAAAGAGTCTGCAATTTCGCCGATGGCTACGGAAACACCTCCTGCTCCGAAGTCATTAGATTTTTTGATAAGCTTCGTTACTGCAGGATTTCTGAACAGCCTCTGGATTTTACGTTCTTCAACGGCATTTCCTTTCTGAACTTCAGAGCTCATCGTATGAATAGAGGTTTCGTCCTGCTCTTTTGAGCTTCCGCTTGCCCCACCAACACCGTCACGGCCTGTTGCCCCACCTAAGATGATAATAGAATCACCATTTGCAGGTTTTTCACGTCTTACCCAATCAATAGGCACTGCTCCGGTAACGAATCCCACTTCCATTCTTTTGGCCTTGTAACCTTCATCGTAGATCTCAGAAACCATTGTTGTAGCAAGACCGATCTGGTTTCCGTAAGATGAATACCCGTTGGCAGCCTGTTTTGTAATGGTTTTCTGAGGAAGTTTCCCCGGTAAAGTTTTATCAACAGGTTCTAAAACATCGGCAGCACCGGTTAATCTCATGGCCTGAAATACATATGATCTACCGGACAAAGGGTCTCTGATAGCCCCTCCCAAACATGTTGAAGCTCCCCCAAAAGGTTCAATTTCCGTAGGATGATTATGGGTTTCGTTTTTAAATAATAAATACCACGGCTCTTTTTTACCGTCGTATTCAGCTTCGATCTGGATAGTACAGGCGTTGATTTCGTCTGAAACAACAAGGTTTTCCAGATTACCTGTTTTATGGAAATATCTTCCGCATACTGTTGCCAGATCCATTAAAGAGATAGGTTTCAGCTCACGGCCTAAGAATTTTCTTTTTTCGATATAATCATTGAAAATAGTTTCCAATGTATGTTTGAAATCTCCTTCAAACCGGATATCTGACAATTCTGTCTCAAAAGTAGTGTGACGACAGTGGTCGCTCCAATAGGTGTCTAAAACTTTCAGTTCCGTTTCGGTAGGATTTCTTTTTTCTGTTTTAAAATATTCCTGAATAAATTTCAGATCATCCAACCCTAAGGCAAAACCGTGATTATTGTAAAAATTTTCAAGTTGAGCATCATCGAAAGCAATGAAGTTTTCGTGAATCAAAACTTTCGTCGGAATTTCATCTGCAGGAATATCTAAGATGGTAAGATCTTTTTCCTGAGATTCCACTTTATTGATCAGAAGATCTTTGATTTTTACTAGATCTGCTTCAGAAACGCCCTCAAACTGGATCAGCTTTCCGCTTCTTACTTTTGATTTTTCATTCTCCGTCAGTAAAGCGATACACTGCTGTGCAGAATCTGCACGCTGATCATACTGGCCCGGCAAAAATTCCATGGCAAAATGGATTCCTTCGGCAGGGTTTTCTGTATGTAAAATATCAGTAACCGGATCCACGAAAGTGCTGTTGACAACCTTTTCGAATTCACCGTCATTCAAATTGAAAATATCGTACACATTGTATACTTTCACATTTTTGATTGACGGCACAACCGCTTTTACTTCATCAAAAATTTTTGGACTTTCTACATCGAAAATTCCTCTTTTTTCTACGAAAATTCTTTTGTTATTAGACATTAGATGTCAGATATTTAAATATTATTAGACTTATTTACTTAATTTATTCGGATTATCAGGATGTTCTTTTTGAAATTGCCAAGCCTGTTTGGTCTCATTTTTCAGCCATTTCTGAAAAGGAATTTTTTCATTTTCAAATTCAAGTGCAAAAATATTTTTACCGTCTTCTGATACTAGAAATTTATAATCTGATATTCCCGCTTCCGTTTTTCTATAATCATAGGTATTTATCTGATTAAACGGGAAATTTTCTTTGGGTCTTTCTACAATTTCAAAAAATAATTTCTTCTCGTTATCAGAGAGTTTTGTATAGTGATTGACATAATAAATTCCTGAAAGCTTTTTATTTTGCTTATTGAAAAACTGAAGAATTGCCTTTTCTTTTTCATTATAATTGAATGGATTTGGATAATATTTTCCTCCAACTTCTACCGCATTATCTGATTTTGAAACGGGTTTTTCAATTTCTCCTTTGAAATTCATTACTCCCCAGGTCCCACCAACAATTGCTTTATGCTCATCTTCTGTCTTTTCCCAGTCGCAACCGTCACAAAAAGCAGTGTAACCGTAATGGAAAGGGGATGCAAAATCATGAATCGGTTCAATAATAACTTTTCCATTTCTGTCCACAAAACCAACTTTTCCGTTTTTAACAAACCTTCTTACCCCTTCGGAAAAATAATCTGCTCCATTGTCGTACAAGAAAGGTCTGTAAAGGAAATTTCCCGTTTTATCATAAACATATCCCCATGCGTTTTTTTCTTTTTCTTCTCCTTTTTTAAAGCCGTCAAAATAAATGGTCTCCCCTTCAACTAATTCTCCATTCTCCAGGTTTGAGAAAATTTTAAACTGTGCCGGAACAATAATTTTACCCTCCTGATTTTTTACTCCCACCAAAGAATCTTTTGAAATAAAATACTTTAAAACCTCCTTCTTCTGGGAAAAAGAAAGTATGGGTATCATGGAAATTAATAAAAGAATTCTTCTCATGTGGAAAATAAAAAATGCAGCCCAAAAGGACTGCATATATTTTATACTTTAAGATCAGCCTCCAGTCCTATCAAGTCTTTATTTTTATCCAGAATTGGCTGAACTTCATTGCTGATGAACTCCTCTGTCTGAATTGGTGCAAAACCGATAAAGTTTTTAGGATCTAAAACTTCTTTTAATTTTGATTTATCTAATTTTAAAGAATCATCATTTAAGATTCTTTCAATAAGGTCATTTTCTTTTCCTTCCTCTTTCACTTTCTTGGAAGCTTCCATAGAATGAACTCTGATCACTTCGTGAATTTCCTGGCGGTCACCACCGGCTTTCACTTCTTCCATGATGATATATTCCGTGGCCATAAAAGGAAGTTCCTCCATAATGTGCTTGTTGATTCTGTTCGGGTAAACAACAATTCCATTCATGATGTTGTTCCAGATCAAAAGGATGGCATCAATCGCAAGAAATGCCTGAGGAATAGTCAGCCTCTTGTTGGCAGAATCATCCAGTGTTCTTTCGAACCATTGTGTAGAAGCTACCATCGCAGAACTTGTCGTCAGCGACATTACGTATTTTGCCAATGCCCCGATTCTTTCACTTCTCATCGGATTACGTTTGTAAGCCATTGCTGAGGAACCGATCTGGTTTTTCTCAAACGGCTCTTCAATTTCTTTAAGGTTTTGAAGAAGACGCAAATCGTTGGTGAATTTATGGGCAGACTGGGCAATATTTCCTAATAAAGCTACTACTTTAGCATCAATTTTTCTGTCATACGTCTGACCTGAAACACCAAATACTTTTTCGAAACCGAATCTTTTTGAAAGCTCCTTATCCAAATGTTTCACTTTGGAATAGTCGCCATTGAAAAGCTCCAGGAAACTTGCAGCAGTACCCGTAGTTCCTTTTACTCCTCTGAAACGGAGTGTTTCCAGAAAGAAATCCAATTCTTCGATATCAAGAACCAGGCTCTGCAACCAAAGAGTTGCTCTTTTCCCAACTGTAGTCAGCTGAGCCGGTTGGAAATGAGTGAATCCTAAGGTAGGAAGATCTTTATACTGAATAGAGAAATCAGCTAAGTTTTTCATGACGTTAACCAGCTTTTTCTTTAAGATTAAAAGCCCGTCACGAATCTGAATAAGGTCTGTGTTATCTCCTACAAAAGCCGAAGTAGCCCCCAAATGGATAATTCCTTTCGCTGAAGGTGCCACATCACCATAGGTGTGAACGTGGGCCATTACATCATGACGGAATTTTTTTTCATACTCAGCTGCTTTATCATAATCTATATTTTCAGCATTAGCTTTCAGCTCAGCAATCTGCCCGTCTGTAATATCAAGACCTAAGTCTTTTTCAATTTCAGCCAAAGCGATCCAAAGCTTTCTCCAGGTACGGAATTTATTGTTATGTGAGAAATTAAACAACATTTCTTCACTGGAATAGCGCTCTTCCAATGGATTTTTGTAGGAATTCATTCTTTCTTTTACTTTTTAGATGTACAAAAATAAGGATTTTCAGTGAGAGATGAAAATTGTGGAAGCTGTTTTAAATTTTACTTAAAGCTGGTCATCATTCTGTATTTTATACAAGCCGCAATCTGTTTTTACAATTTATTTTACAGAAATGTTTTTAATTTTTCAACAAGAAGTGATTTCAAGAGACTGGGTTCCTCCACCGGGTGGATACTGCCCTGCAGGAACTTGCCAATATACAGAAAACGGACCATGCAGAACTTACGATCCTGAGAAATGTTATTAAAGCATATTATAGAAAAAGCCGTTCTTCCGAACGGCTTATTTTTTTGTCATAATATAAAGAATCATGCATTAACCTTTATATTATTTAGGATTGTACACTACGCAAGTCCGCACTCTGTTCCTACGGGAATGCATTTTTTCACAAATGAACACCAGAAATAACCTGGTAAACACATAGGAATACCTCCCTGAACTGTTTTCAATTCTTTTTTTGTAAGTTTTTTTAGATTTTTCATATAGTATTTTTTACACTTCCTACTCTATAAGCTTTTCGGATTTCGCTATAATTTGGTCTTACTAATATACATTTTTTAACCTGAAATTGCAATTTAATATTAATTATTTTCTAAATAGTTTGAATTAAGTAAATATTACTTTGAAGTACATGATAAAAAAAAAGCCGCCCTTTCCAGGGCGGCTTTTTGTGTATTAAATTGGATTTACTGATAAATCACAACATTGTCTTTTTTAAGCTGATATCCATTCTTTTTGAAAGGAACCAGTGCATATCCATCTTTTTTCCAGATTTTACCTTTTCCTGTTCTTGTAAGAATTAAGCTTTCTCCATCTGTATCAGGAACAAAAACTTCGGCTTTCTTCAAATCTTTACTGAAAATCACGGCAGCCATTGACGTAGAACTTCCTTTGGGAGCAACTTCTGTTAATTTAATCTTCTGCTCAAATACCCTTACACAATCTTTTTTGATCTGGGAATAGGTATATCCTGCCGAACCAATACATCCATGGGCATCCCTGTCACCACCTACTGTTTGTGCAAAAGCAAAAGACCCCAGGAAGATTGCGCTAAGTAAAATCGTTTTTTTCATAATTATTATCTTAAAGTTATAACTGTGCTATTAAAAATCATGCCAAAAAAGGGAGAAAAGCCACTCAAAAGAATGGCTTTGGTTATATTATTTGGTCCAGTTGATCTTTGAATGTTTTACATCATCAGAATTGGTTCCGATCATGATATCAAATTCTCCCGGCTCCCAGTCGAATTTCAATTCTCCATTGTAGAATTTCAAGCTTTCTGGTGTAATATCGAAAGTTACTTTTTTAGATTCGCCTTTTTTAAGGAAAATTTTCTGGAATCCTTTCAGTTCTTTTACCGGTCTGGTAATACTTCCTACCAGGTCCCTGATATAAAGCTGTACTACTTCAGCCCCGTCATAGTTTCCGGAATTGGTAACCGTTACTGAAGCCTGAATCGTTTGATTTCCTTTTGGATTAGGGTTTGAAACTGACATATCGGAATAGCTGAATTTAGAATAACTCAAACCGTAACCGAACGGATATAGCGGTGTATTACATTCATCCATATAATTGGAACGGAATCTTTCATATACACATTTATCGACTTTATCCTGACTTAAAGGGCGTCCGGTATTTTTTGCATTATAATAAATAGGAACCTGTCCTAAGCTTCTCGGGAAGGTCATCGGAAGTTTTCCTGAAGGATTTACTTTCCCGAATAAAACGTCTGAAATAGCATTTCCAGCTTCTGATCCGGCAAACCATGCGTTCAGGATAGCATCAGGAGTATCTTTTACATTGGTTAAAGCTAAAGGTCGCCCTGTGTAAAGTACCATCGCGATCGGCTTTCCGGTCTTTTTCAGTTCATTTAACAAGTCAACCTGTGACTGAGGAATGGTGATTTCTGTTCTTGATGAGGACTCCCCGCTCATTTCGGCAGATTCTCCAATTGCCAGAACGATAATATCTGCTTTGTTGGCTACCTCAACAGCTTCTTTTAACAATTGTTCTTTGGAGCGGCTGTCTCTGTCTGTTTTTTTACCATGAGCTGCATAAATATCTTCTAATTTTGCATCGTAATCAATGTTGGCACCTTTTGCTGAAAGGAATTTCACTTCTTTTCCATAATTAGTCTGAAGACCCTGCATTAATGAAACTGAAGCTGCATGTTTTGTAGCAACGCTCCATGTTCCGGCCATATTGAGAGAGTTATTCACCAATGGTCCGATCACAGCCACTGTGCCGGATTTTTTCAACGGCAATACCTGATTATCATTTTTTAATAAAACCATAGACTGAGCTGCAGCATTTCTTGCCACATTACGGTTCTCCATATTGTAAACCTCTTTTGCGGCCAGTTTTGCATCTCCGTAACGGTAAGGATCGTCGAATAACCCGAGATCATATTTTGCTTCAAGAATTCTTCTTGCAGCCATATCAATTTCGGCCTGTGTAACTTTTCCTTCTCCAAGGGATTTCTTGAGGGTCGTTAAAAACCCTTCTCCTACCATGTCCATATCTATTCCGGCTTTCAGAGCCAAAGCAGATACCTGCTGAAGATCTCCCATTCCGTGCTCTGTCATTTCATTGATCCCGGTATAATCGGTAACTACGAAACCTTTGAAGTTCCACATTTTTCTCAGAACATCAGTCTGCAGCCATCTATTTCCGGTTGCCGGAATTCCATCCACTTCATTGAAGGAAGCCATTACAGAAGCTACTCCGGCATCTACTGCTGCCTTATATGGCGGGAAATATTCGTTGAACATTCTCACATGGCTCATGTCTACTGTATTGTAATCACGTCCGGCTTCTCCTGCTCCGTATAGTGCGAAATGCTTTACACAGGCTAAAATGGTATTACCGGCGGAAAGGTCTTTTCCCTGATAGCCATAAACCATATTTTTGGAGACTTCACTTCCTAAATAAGGGTCTTCACCAGAACCTTCGGAAACTCTTCCCCATCTCGGTTCGCGGGAAATATCTACCATTGGAGAGAAAGTCCAGTTGATTCCATCGGAGGAAGCTTCTTTTGCCGCTATTCTTGCAGACTGTTGGACAAGATTCATATCCCAGGAAGCAGCAAGTCCCAACGGGATCGGGAAAGTGGTTTCGTAACCATGGATGACATCCATCCCGAAGATCAAAGGAATTTTCAAACGGCTTTTTTCTATAGCCACTTTCTGAACTGCCTTGATCTTGTCAGCTCCTTTTATATTGAATAATCCTCCTACTAATCCCTGCTCTACTTTTTTTCCGATATCTGAACTTTGAGCCTGTCCTGTAGTAAAATCCCCGGAGGTTGGCAGGTTGAGCTGACCAATCTTTTCATCTAAAGTCATTTTAGATAAAAGATTTTCTACGAAAGCTTTTCTTTTCGCCTGATACTGAGCTGTCTGATAAGACTGCACCGGTTTAGTTACCATTTCCTGCGCGGAAAACACAGGAGAAAGTGCTAAAGCTGCGAGTACAATTAACTTTTTCATAAATCTATCTTCTTAAATTATAGTTCTAATTTTATTTTATTGTTTAACCATAGGGCTTTTTTGTTAGATAACGCAAAGGCGCTATTTTTTTAAACTTTATGTTTTTAAGGCGCAAGGATTTTATCTGCGATAAAATTGATTATACTGTCATTTCCTGCCTTTCTTTCTCTATTCTCCTTTTTTCTTAGACAACATCCATTCGTACAGTTTAGGGTCTGAATAGGTAGAATCCCATGAATTGTGATTGTCGTTCGGGAAGATCACCAATTCTGCGGAAGGGTTTACCGGATGTAATCTCTGGTAAAAATTGAATGCATTTTCAGGCAAAACGATATCGTCCATTCCGCCATGAAAAATTTTCATATTCAGATCTTTATATTGATTAATATTTGCATACATGATCATATCTGTAGGTGCACATACAGGCACTACTGCGGCAAACATTTCAGGGTGTTCCATAGCGAGTTTCAAAGTTCCCCATCCTCCCAGAGAAAGTCCTGTAAGGTAAATTCGTGAGGCATCAATTTTATATTTTTTCTGAATTTCTTTGATCAGATTATAAATCGTCACTGTATCCCACCATGAATCTGCAGGACACTGTGGTGCCAAAATAGCTACAGGCTCCTTAATCAGATTTTTATATGTGAACGGACTGTGTACTTTAACTGCTTCAAGATTATTACCTCTTTCTCCCGACCCGTGAAGAAACACGACCAACGGAACGTTTCCTTTTACCTTTTGAGGGTAATCGAGAATGTAAGATATTTTCTCTGTTCTTTTAATTTCTTTATTCAGTTCTGCCTTTATTTCCTGGGCATTAACCTGTAATGAGAACGGCAAGAGTAAAAGCGGGAGGTGTTTTAATTTTACTTTCATATTATTGTTTAGGTTTTGGCTGAAGCCGTTTGGTATTTGTTTTTATTTAAACGGGCTAAAGCCCGTTTCTATTGAATAGATGTTACTATTGATAAAAATAACACTAAAAATCCAAATTACCTGATTCCGTATTTTGCAGACCGGAAGCTTAATTTTCTGAGTCCCTGCTGAATTTCAGGTGCGTTCATAAATAATTTCCAAAGGAATCCGGTTCTGTAGTTTTCAATCATAGGGGCTATTGTACCCTGATCTATTGCTAAATATCTTGGGGTAAACCAATTGTTGTAATTCACTGAAGTAGCATCATATGGTCCTGCTGACCCGATAAATTCCGGTTTCTCAGTATATAGGAATCTCAGAAAGTTCATAGATTCTTTTGGAGTGTATGGAAAGCTGCTGAGTGCCGCTGTAGGTGTGATCACTCCGTTGTCATTGCTAGGCATATGAGCGGTATACCCTGTACTTCCGTCTTTGTTTCTTGTGTATCCGGCTGTCAGTCCCCAGTAATTCGGGCCGTAACCTTTCCATTGTTTTGGATTTTCAACACAGTATTTATAGTCGATAAGGACTTGATTTTTGTTTAAGTCAAAATAATTTTTCACCAGTTTATCAGAAAGTCCGGTAGGATCCAGACCGATATATGAATATTGCGACCAGAAAAGCGGTCCGCCGTATTCTTCGGCATAATTATGTTTTACATACAGAGGGAGTCCGTATTTTGTTTTATCTGTAAGATATTTTCCGTTTCTTGTCCAGCCTTTATAATACGTTTCTGCATCGATAGGATGGGTTGGTGATGATGCGGCTAAGATATAGGTGATCAGGCATTCGTTATATCCTTCCAGCGGAAAATTCATTTCCCACTGATATTCCGGAGACCAATGCCAGTAAAGGACTTTTTCGCCTCCTTTTGTATACCAGTTCCATTGAATCCCTTTCCAAAGCTCATCACATTTTAAGGCCAGGGCTTTTTCTTCTGCATTTCCGTTTTTAAAGTACTCACGTACCATCAGAATTCCCGAGGTAAGAAATGCGGTTTCAACCAGATCTCCCCCGTTATCTTTTTTCCCGAAAGGAACAGTTTTCCCCGTTTCTCCGTTGATCCAATGAGACCAGGCACCTTTATGACGATCAGCTTTAGCGAGAAAATCCATCATATGAGTTAACCTTTTTACTGCTTCCTGTCTTGGAATAAATCCTCTTTCCACTCCTACCAGAAGCGTTGCCAATCCAAATCCCGAACCACCTGTGGTCACCACATGCTTGTCATTGTCAGGATAGATATCGTCTTCGTGGTAGCGCTCTCTTCCGAGCATGGATTTGGGTTCCGCATAGTCCCAAAAATATTTTAATGCATCTTTCTGAACTCTGTCCATAAGCTGTTCATCAGTAATGTTGCTTTTCACACCTTCAATTTGAGCAGTTTCCTGTTTTGATGTTTGAGTGTTTTTACAAGAGTATATAAAGAATAAAGAAGTTACAGCAATTGATAATACGGTCCTTTTCATGAAATCTTTTTTACCTGTTTCTACTAAAAGAAGAGGAGAACTTTCATTCTCCTCTAAAGTTTATGGTTTATTTTAATAGCCGGGGTTTTGTGTTAAAATCCCATTGCTTTGCCCTATTTCTATAAAAGGAATTGGGAAAAGCTCATTTTTTCCAGCCTTGAACCCATAAGGAGCCAACACTGTAGCAGCCTGCCCTGTTCTTACAAGATCTACAAAACGGTCGCCCTCCATAGCGAGTTCAACTCTTCGTTCATGCCAGATAGCAGTTCTTAAAGCAGATTGAGAAGATGCTGTAGTATTTGGCAACTGAGCTCTTGTTCTTACTTTATTAAGATTTGTAATTGCTGTTGCAGTATTTCCCAGTTCATTTGCAGCTTCTGCATTGATTAATAAAATTTCTGCAAAGCGTAAAACTCTGATATTTTGAACCGAACCATCATCACAAGCTGTATTTTGCTGACTTTTAGGAACATAAGCTTTCTGATTATACGTATTAACAGAGGTTGGATTGGCATTAATAAGGTCACCTTCCGGTGTAATTTCTCCGTTTCTCAGAATTGTTAATTCTTTACGAATATCACCAGGCTCAAAAGCATTTTCCAGTGATTGAGAAGGAGTAAAAAAGCCCCAGCCAAACTGATCCTTTGCTCCCTGCACCTGTGAATACTGGCTTCCTTTGTATTGCCCTGTACAAGCACAGTCAACTTCAAAAACTGATTCGGAACCGAATTCTCCTGCCACTCTGAATAAATGGTTGAAATCCGGATCTAATGAATACCCCATTGCAATAACCTGGCTGGAAGCATCATAAGCTTTCTGCCAGTCTTTTTTGTATAAATACACTTTTGATAACATTCCCAATGCTGCACCTTTAGTTGCTCTCCCTAAATCTGATGCTCCGTATGATTGTGGCAAAGCCTGTGAAGCCGCAGTTAAATCAGAAATAATAAAGTTATAGACTTCATCTGTCGTATTTCTGGGAATATTATAATTTTCCTGAAGACCATCGAAAATTGGAACGCCTCCATATATTCTTACTAAGTTGAAGTAAAAATAGGCACGTAAAAATTTCGCTTCGGCTAAAAGTCTATCTTTTAAAGCAGTGTTCATTTCAATAGCCGGAACTTTTGAAATCACCTGATTACAACGGGCTATAGCCTGCCACTGACCTGCCCAATATCCTTTAACACCGTCATCACTTGACGTAAAAGTAAACTGATCATATGCATTGATAAAAGAGGCGTCTCCAGGATTTGAGCCTTTTAGCACATCATCTGCAGGCACTCCAAAAAGATATTGGTATGGAAATGCTGAATTATCCCAGCTTCTTAAAAAATTATAAATTGCATTGGTAGCCTGTATAGCATCACTTTCTGTTTTAAAGAATTCTGAAGCATCAGTTCTTCCTTCAACAGGTATATCTAGATAATCACTCTTACAGCTTAAAACTGCAGAAAGCATGAATATGGAAAATATGATTTTTTTCATGATAAAATTAAATTAAAAAGTTACGTTAACCCCAACCGTATATATTGCAGATATAGGATAAATATTATTGTCTATACCCATCTGTACTCTATCCGTATTCAAAATTTCCGGTGAGAAACCATGATATTTAAAGCTTGTCCAAGGGTTTTGAGCACTTGCATAAAAACGTAACTTTTGGATTGCTGTCCCTAAAACATCTTTTGGAATATTATACCCTATCTGAATATTTCTGATTCTGAAAAAGCTTCCGTTTTCTACATAAAAACTACTTGGAACAATAACTCCCTGGTCATTGGTGGTCATAGCATATGTATTTGAAGTGCCTTCTCCATGCCATCTGTTATTGTAGAAATCTAGATCCCAGCTTTCATTACCAAATCTCTGTTCTCTGTTATAGTTATAAATTTTGTTTCCGGATACTCCCTGGAAATCCATTGCCAGATCAAAATCATAGATATTCACATTAAATCCAAACCCATAAGTGAATTTCGGAATCGGACTTCCTAAAAATGTTTTATCATTAGCATCTATCACACCGTTCCCATCTCTGTCTTCAAACATAAACCCTCCAACAGTTTTTTTCACAGACGAATAAGTAGGAGCTGCAGCTACCTGCGCATCGTTTTGGAATACTCCGATTACATTATATCCATAGTATGAGCCTACAGCCTGCCCTTTTTCAAGTCTTATAATAGGATTTCCAAATAAGCTTACTCCAGGCTGATTGTATGAATCTGCATATACACTTGTAATTTTGTTATCCAAAGTAGTGATGTTACCAAAAACACTGAATTTAATATGGTCATTTACTCTGGCATCATAACTTACAGATCCTTCAAACCCTCTATTATTAAAAGAATAGGCATTTGTTACAAAATTATTAGCATTACTAGCCCCAGATGTCGATGGCTGGTTAATACCATAAACTACATCTTTAGAATCTTTATCAAAATAAGTGGCCTCAATTTTTAACTTGTTATTAAGCAAAGCCATTTCAAGACCTAAGTCCCTTCCCGTAGTTGTTTCCCATGTAATTGTTGGATCTACAATTTTAGTAACTGTTTGTGCAGGATTACCAACACCACCAAAATAAGCTCCACCTGTAAGAATACTAGTAAGATTATCATAATCTCTCGAAACTTCCGGATTACCAAGTTTACCCCAGCTTGCTCTTAACTTCAATAAATTAAATACATTCTGATTACTCATAAATCCTTCTTTCGAGATCACCCAGCCTATACTTACTGCTGGAAATACTTTATATCTATCATCAGAAGAGAACCCTGTTGCCCCATCTCTACGAACTGAAGCATTTAAAAGATATTTACCGGCGTAATCATAGTTAAGTCTTCCAAATGTCGATTCAATTCTTTTTTTATAAGGAGTAACAGCACGAGGATCGTCTTGTGCACTTATGGTCATTCCAACAATTTCATTTCCTGAGGAAATATCAAGACTACTATCGTTACCATTAAATACAATATCCCTTGCTTCCAGATAATTTTCACGATAATAATTTTGAGTACGTGAAAAACCTGCCAACAATTCAATATTATGCTGTCCTAGCTTTTTCTTCCAAGACAATGTATTATCCCACACATAATCCCTATTTCTAGAATCTCTTGTTACTAAAAGAGACCTGTTTGGTAGAGGAATATAAGTCGCAGTAGGAGTAAACTCATACTTACTGGTATTCGTATTATCAGAAGTATAACTTACTCTTAATGTAAAATCTTGAAGAAATTTATATTCAGCCCAAATATTATTCAGCATACGCTGCTGTTTAGTTTTTGAACGAAATAAATCGAGCATAGCTCTTGGATTGGTTACACTAACTAAAGTAATGTAATCATAATTATTGGTGGTAGGATCAATTGGATAGAATACTGGTGGAGCGTTATACGCTGTCAACAAAGGGTTGTTTGCATTATTATTATGAATATCTGCCCAGGTAAAATTATCCCCGATCGTTAAATTATCATTAATCTTATAAGTTAGGTTAATTCTTGTATTTAATCTTCCAAAATCATTTCCTGAGTTTATACCACGTCCTGCTTCTAAAGTTCCCTCATCTTTTAAGTAGCCTAAACTTAAGAAATAATTCAATTTGCCTAGATTACCTGAAGCAGAAATATCAGATGAACTGATAATTCCTTGTGATAACACTTCATCAAACCAGTTTGTATCTGCCGGAAATTGAGATCTTGATATAATTTTTGTAGGATCGAATGCCTGTCCACCTACACGTATATCATTCATATACTTTTCATTATATAACTCAACGTATTGGTCACCATTAACCATTTTCGGAACGTTCGTTACCTTTTTAACTCCAAGATATGAGTTGAAATTAAAGGTTGTTTTTTTTCCTTTACCGGTTTTCGTTTTAATAATAACCGCTCCATTAGATGCCTTAGCCCCGAAGATAGCTAAACTGGATGGATCTTTCAGGATGCTCATGGATTCTATATCCTGTGGATTTAGGAATGAAATATCATCTGTAATCATCCCATCTACAATAAATACTGTTTTCCCGGTTATGGATCCAATACCTCGAATATCTACTCTTGGTGATGCTCCAGGCGCACCGGAGTTAAGAATCTGAACACCAGATACTTTACCTTGGATAGAACTGATGGGGTTTGAGTTTGGCCTGTCTGATATGTCCTTAGCACTAATTGTAGCAATGCTTCCGGTCACATTCTCTTTTTTCTGAGATCCATATCCGATCAAGACTACCTCCTCGATCTTCTGCTCTTTCACAGCAGTATCTTTTGGAGCAGTCTGCGCATTGACGTTCATACCGAAGTACAAAACCGCAATGAGACATGAATACTTTAAATCACGTTGTTTCATATAGTTCAATTTTATTCGTACAATCTAATTTTAAAAACATGTCCTTCTTAGTGGAGTTATTTAAATTCTCAAAAAAAGACATTACTCAAAAATAGAAAAAAAATCGAACAATGTTAACATATTGTAAAAATTTAAAAAACTCCAATAAATCTTATAAAGAAAGCTAAATAATTTATATTAAGATAACTAAATTACATTATAAATATCGATTTACAAGAAAATGCCTAATTAAAAATCTTTTACTTTTAACAAGAAATCCCCCAAATAGGTAACAAGAATTTAATATTTTGTTAATACGGCTATAGTGTTTACCTTTGGCGCAATATTTGGAAAAATAATAAAAAAGATCAATGAAAAAATATATTGTAGCAGCAGCGTTATTAATTGGAACCGGAACATTAATTTTTACCAGTGTTCAATCCTGCACAACAGTGGCTACTTCCGACCTTGGGTTATCTATTATTAAAAGAGTTTTACTGAACGGTATAGATAAAGGAATGGGGATTTACAGCAACAAGGAAGCTTTCCTTCAAAATAATATGGTAGACAAAGCTCTTCCAAAGGAACTTAGAGACATCAACTCTACCCTTGAAAAAATTGCTCCTTCCCTGGTAGCTAAGGAAAGAGATTTTATTGCACAGGCAGCAGCCTATACTGTTAATACATCAAAGCCTATTCTACAAGGGGCTGTAAACAGTTTAAATGCGCAAGATGTTACGAGAATTATCCAGGGTACTACAGCAACGCAGATTTTAAAAGAGAAGACCTCTCAGCAGCTAGTGGCAGCCATTACGCCCAAAGTGGATGAGAAACTGAATGAATATGGAATTGCAAAAACAATCAATACCGCTCTTTCAGGAAATAATCTTCTCGGAAGTCTTCTTGGTGGAAGCAGCAACAATATAAACACCGGCGGCTTGAGCAGACTGGCTTCTGAACAGCTGGTAAACGGACTGTTCAATATTATCGAAGATTACGAGCATCAGAACTCCAAAGCCCTGCTTGGACCGCTTGGAAAATAGAAAAAATTTTGCTATATTTATATATAACTTAACAATTGCAGATGGACATATTACAAGGAAACCAACACGCTAACCCGGAGGATTTTTATAATTCTCTGAAGGAAAAACTGGAAGGTCACCATGACTTTCCTGAAGATTATTTATTTAAATTTATCATTCCCACAGATCAGGCAAAACTTACTGAAATTTATAAAGTTTTTGACGGCATCAAGTTTACATTGGGAAACCGCGAAAGCAAAAACGGAAAATACACTGCCTGTAATATCAATGCATTCGTTCTGGATGCAGATCAGGTGGTGAATATTTATAAAGATGTTGCCAAAATAGAAGGTGTCATTTTATTGTAGAAAAGAAAAAGTCAGCGAAAAGCTGACTTTTTTTTATTATTTTTCAATAAAGAATTTTACATTCTCAATAGGTCTTCCCAGCATAGCAACGGATCCTTTGATCAGGATAGGCCTTTGTATCAGGGAAGGATTTTCGGACAGGATCTTGATCCATTCTTCTTCAGAATAATTTTTATCAGCATATTTTTCCATGTACAGCTTGTCTGCTTTACGGATCATATGAAACACGCTCTGATTCAGCTTTTTCAGTACTGTTTTGATTTCCAAGATGCTCAACGGATCTTCCATGATGTTGATGATCTCAAAAGACACACCGTTTTCATCAAGATACTCAAGTACAGCATTTGATTTAGAGCAGTTTCCGTTGTGTAAAACCTTAACCGTCATAATGTTAATATTTAATAATTGAACTTTCTCCTTAAAGTTAGGAAGAATAAATGGAGAGCTTCTCTTAAATTCTGATAAAAATTTGTTAAAATAAGCCGTTCAGTTCTGCTTCTATCTTTTCAAGAATAAATCCGAAATCTTCGGGCTTTTCTACAAAATCCAAATCATCTACTTCGATCACCAGAAGTTTTCCTTCAGTATAATCGGAGATCCATTTTTCGTATTTCTGATTAAGTTTTGACAGGTATTCTATACTGATCGATGCTTCATATTCCCTTCCTCTTTTGTAGATCTTTTTAACAAGATTCGGAACATCAGACTTAAGGTAAATTAACAGATCCGGAGCAGAGACGAAAGATTTCATCAGACCGAAAACAGATACATAGTTATTGAAATCCCTGTCTGAAAGAAGTTTCATATCATTCAGGTTTTCAGCAAAAATGTGTGCATCTTCATAGATCGTACGATCCTGGATAATATTCTTGCCACTTTCCCTGATTTCCTTTACCTGGCGAAATCTGCTTCCCAAAAAATAGATCTGAAGTGCAAAACTCCACTTACTCATATCCGCATAAAAATCTTCAAGGTAAGGGTTGTGGTCTACATCTTCAAACTGTGCATCCCATCCGTAATGCTTGGCAAGCATTGTGGTCAAAGTCGTTTTACCGGCACCAATATTTCCTGTAACTGCAATATGCATTCTCCTTAGTATTTTTTATTTTAATCCTGACTAAACACCTGCAGCGTGAACCTCGGATGTATCTTCTATCAGCTTTTGTAGAGTATTATCCGGAGCCTTTTCATCAGATTCCTTCTTTTCTGCATCAGTTTTTTCCACGTCTGTTCCAACTGGCTGTTCAGATGGTGGCTCTTGAGCTGCTGGAGTAACCGGCTTGATTTCGGGCTCTGTCTGCTGTTTAGTTTCCTTTGTTTTTTCGAGGCTGTAAAGATAGAGTTTGTTCGCTTTGATTTCAAAATAAGAAAGGATGTTTTTATCCACAATTTGTGCGTCTTTATCTTCAAAAATTTTAATCATCCCTTTTTCGGGATCATACTTCAGGATAGAATTGTCTGCGACCACCAAAATAACATCATTCTCCCGTCTGAATCTTTTCCCGTTTTCAAGCGGAGCTTCAAAGATTTTTTCAAATTTCAGCGAGTATACCCTGATATGTTTCCGGGTTAAGATATAGACTTTATTTTCAAATACCAGCAGATCCATCAGATCATCAAAACTGATATCAAAAGGATAAGAATTGATTGTTGTGTCGTTCCTGAAGTTATACTGGATCAGTCGTTTCGTACTGTCATCAAGAAGCCACAGCTGCTGAAGATCTTCGGCATAGGCCATTTTGATAAACCCGAATTTTTGCCTGAAATCTATCTTCTGGATCTCGTTCATATTCTGATCCACAAATTTCATTTCCTGAGCATTTTCTGAGAATAATGCCAGACTCAGCGGATTCTGCACGGACTGCACCTTATACGGAACCGTAAGCATCATTTTACCAAGCTGTTTTCCTAAGGAATCATATTTGGTAAAACTGAAATCTTTATTTTTATAAATGTAAAGGTTCCCGTAATCGTCTGCAAGCATGTCTTTAGCTTCCTTCAGTTTCAGAGTGTCTAAAGGAAGGGCTTTCTGTGCATTTACTGTACAGAAAAGGAATATGAATATGATATAAAGTAGTCTCAAAATCTATTTTGGTAAAGATAACTTTCCTATGCGGAACATCAGCAATTTACATCCTTTTATTTGAATTTTAAACAATGAATTATTTAACTGAAATTTCAAAAATTTTTGCCCAATTTTTCCCTGTTACAAGCATATTATCACCTTTAAAAGCGATTCCGTTCAAAACATGTTCACTGTTCCCCTCATCATTTTCACCGGTCAGTTTTGTGAAATCAAACTTGCCAACCGCTTCTCCCGTCGCAGGATTAATCTTTAAAATAATGGGTTTATACCACACATTGGAATATATAAAACCGTTGTGGTATTCCAGTTCATTCAGTTTGTCGTAGGTTTCGGTGTGTCCGGCAACGGCTACTGTTCTGACTACTTTTGAAGGATCGTTGACATCCAGAAAATAAAGATTTTTTGAACCATCTGTAGCCACAAGATTTTTACCGTCATAAGTCAGTCCCCATCCTTCTCCGATAACATTCGGTAATGGGAACTGTGAGATTTTTTTCAATGAATTTTTATCGTAAATAAACCCAATTTTATTTTTATAGGTCAGCTGATAAATTTTATCCCCTACAACCGCACAGCCTTCGGAAAAAACATCTGCCGGCTGTTTTTCAGTAATCATGGGAGTCGCTGAACCTAAAGTATATTTTATAAGCTGGGAAGAACCGTCCAGTCCGTCGCTTTCGTAGACGGTGTTGCCTTCCATAAGAAATCCTTCGACAAAATTATTCGGATCGTGAGGATAGTCTGCGATGATGCTATAGGAAATATTCTGTTCCGGATTTTCCGCGAAAACATTGATGGTTGCATCCTGGTTTAAGATTTCTCCACCTTTGGTTTTAATGATCAAGGTCACTTCATTATCTCCTAATGTAAAAAATTTAGGATCTACCGTCAGACTGGAAGTCTCATTGTCACCAAAACTGATGGTAATAGTTTCCGCATTGTCCATTATTTCTTTCGGAAAATTAAGCTTATCTCCGAAATGATAACCTTTCGCTTCTTTTGAGTTGTTGTAATCAGCCAGAGCATCCAGCATTTTCTCATTGTTATTGCACGAAGACAGCAGGAAAATGACTGCTAAACCGGCGATGATATTTCTTTTCAGTGAGTTCTTAATCATCCGTCAAAAATAGTAATTTTTTAGTCCAAACATAAAAATAGCGCTCCTTAGGAACGCTATATTTTTTTATAAAAAATTTTCAGTCAGATTATTTGATCTGAACTTCATAGATCTTCGGCCAGTTTTTACCGGTTACAAGCATATTATCTCCTTTGAAAGTAATCCCGTTCAATACGTCATCACTTCCTTTGGTATTCTGTTTTGCAATATCTGTAAAATCAAATGTCCCGACTACTTCTCCTGTTGCAGGATTGATCTTTAACACAACAGGTTTCTGCCATACATTGGCATAGATAAATCCATTGTGGTATTCCAGCTCGTTCAGCTGATCATAGATCTGGGAACTTCCTGCCACCGCAACATATTTGATCAGTTTTGAAGGATTGTTTGCATCCAGGAAATATAAAAGCTTGCTTCCATCTGATGCAATCAGGTTTTTACCGTCATAGGTAAGCCCCCAGCCTTCACCCAACACATTCGGGTAAGCAAATTCCGAAAGGAGTTTTAAAGAACTTTTATCATAGATATAGCCTTTTTTACTCTGCCAAGTCAGCTGATATACTTTATCACCTACAATCGTGCTTCCTTCGGAGAAGTCTTCCTGAGCTTGTTTTGTAGAAGCAAGTGGCGTTGTAGTTCCTAATGTATATTTAAGAATCTGTGAAGAACCGTTCTGCCCGTCACTTTCATAGATTGTATTTCCTTCGATCTGAAAACCCTGTACAAAATTCTTCGGATCATGCGGATATTCAGCTATAATCTGATAGGCAATGTTTTTTTCAGGATTTTTTGCAAATACATTGATGGTGGCATCCTGATTAAGGGTTTTTCCTCCTTTTGTTTTAATGTTAAAAGTAACGGCATTATCACCTAATGTAAAGAATTTAGGATCAACAGTCAGGCTTGAAGTTTCTTTGTCTCCAAAACTGATACTGATGCTTTCTGCATTCTCCGTCACCTCTTTTGGAAGCTCAAGTTTATCACCGAAATGATATCCTTTTTCTACCATTGAATTATTATATTCATTCAGAGTGTTCAGGATTTTCTCATCTTTATTACAAGATGCCAACATCAGAACCACTGCTAAACCTACTATTATATTCTTTTTCATTGAATTTCTAAATATTTCCCCAAAAATAGCAAATTTTATTCCGTATTGCCAATATAATCCACAGGTTGTCCAAATTGTAATATATAACCGTTGTTGTCATATACCGCAAACTCCCTCATATCCCATTCAAAAGTTTCAATCTCGTAGCAGATTTTTGCTTTTGTTTTAAGATCTTCCCAGAGATCATCAACGTTATCGACATTGAAATAAAATGAACCTGTAAAACCTATTCCAATTGTTTTTTCATGAATATTGGGCCGGGAAAGCATGATCTGCACATTATCTCTACGGAGTGAGGCCCACTGCCAGTCGTCATTTCTCCCCATTAAAGTAAAGCCAAGGATATGGATGTAAAAGCTTACTGTGTCGTCTAAATTTTCAGTCCAGAGTACGGGGCGCAGCGCTGTAAATGTTGTCATTATTTCAGGGATTCAAAAGTATCCTTATTAATTTTCATATTAATGGAAAGCCATAGCTCGTTATCAATACTTACTTCACTCATAACGTCCGGATCAATCTCAAATCCTACTCTTTTGTAGCATTCAATCGCTCCGATATTCCAGTCATACACATTCAGTTCAGCTTTTTCTCTGTCAAAGTGTTTAAAGCCATATTTCAACAGTTCCTGTACTATTTTTTTCCCATAGCCTTTTCCCCTATTGTTTTCATCCCAGATCAGGATTCTTCCAAGCAGAAAGGTCTTTTCTTTCAGGAAGATCTGGGCATGGCCGATCACATTTTGTTCTGATTGATCAAAAACCCTGAACATGAATCTGCTTTCATTTTCAAGATCATTTTCCAGCTGTTCTTTTGTCAGCGGAAAATGATAGGCAGGACCGGCAAATTGAAGAAGTGCTCTTTTGTCTTTTATTTTAGAGATGAGTTCAGGAGCATCTTTTGCTTTAAAAATCTGAAGTTCAACCATATCTTTATTTTTCCAGATAGTCTTTCATACTCTTTCCAATAATTCCGTTCCAGCCTTCGGTAAAACTTTTCCTTGAAAAGTTTTCGCTCAAGCTATCGAAGCCCTCAATATGATCATGGGTCAATGTTACCAACGTTCCGATATCTTCTTTCTGAAGCTCCCAGGTTACGGTAGTTACAACATCTGACAATTCAGGATATGACCAGGTATGTTTCAATTTTTTATTGGGAATAATTTCCAGAATACGACATTGATGATGGTATTTTTTTTCTTCACCGGGCTCATAGAAATTAAACTCTTTGCCTGCTTCCAAAGTAAAATCCTGGATATCAAAATACCAGAATTTCATTTCTTTTTTATCAGTCAATGCTTTCCAGACTTTTTCTGCCGGAACATTTATTTTGTACTGAACAGTGATTGGTGTATTCATCGCATTAAGGTTTAATTTGTTTAACTGTGGGAGAATCCGGTGATCTTTGCTTCATCAAAATCCAGCTGCATTTCAATGGTTCTCATGACATGGTCATCAAAAATTTTCTCCTTTTTCATTCTGTGCAGCTCGTTTCTCTGAGCCTGAATGATCTGGCGGAGCACATCTTTATTTTCATTAATCGCATTGACGTAATCACCTGTAGATGCCATACATTGGGCTTTATCCGCCATCAGCATCATTTCAGTTTCCAGCTTATGTTTCTGGTGACGAACCAAAGTATTTTTTTCTGCCAGGTCGGAAAAATCATTTTCCATTTTATGCAATGCTGTTTCTTTAAGTTTACGCATAAGGATCACCTCCTGTTTTTCTTCGGGCAGCTCACTGCCTGCATCATCTATCTTTAACCATTTCAGAATCGGAGTCAGAAGAAGTCCCTGTCCTACCAGCGTGATCAATATAATGACGAAAGTTACGAATAAAATAATATTACGGTGCGGAAAAGCTTCTCCGTTTGGTAAAAAAGCAGGAATTGAAAGTGCTGCAGCCAGCGAAACCACTCCTCTCATGGCAGCAAAACTGATGATAAAAGGTTCCCGCCAGTCCGGTTTTGGAACTTTCAATCTTAATTCTTTTGAACAGAGCCTCGGGAAATACATGACGGCATAGCTGTACAGTATTCTCGTAAAAATAATAGCTCCACCAATCACAAGGCTGTAAAAAATTCCCTCTGAAATTGTATAATCTTTCATAGCAGCAACCACCACCGGAAGCTCGAGACCGATAAGGATAAAAATAATGGTATTCATCAGGAATATGAGTACACTCCAGACATTTCCTGATTGTATTCTTGAGGTATGACTTAAATAGCAATGTGAATTATACGACATCAAAAGACCTCCTGCAACCACCGCCAATACTCCTGAAAAATGGAAGTGCTCTGCTCCTACATACATGATGTACGGAACAATCAGCGTAATCACCGTATCAATATTGGAGTTGGAAGGGATGATCCTTAATAGTGCTCCAAACAGAAGTCCTGCGGCTATTCCCACTGCCACTCCGCCTACCGCCATCAGAAAGAAATCCTGAACAGCATCTCTCCATATAAACTGCCCTGAAATCACAGCTGCTAGAGCAAATTTAAATACAATTAAACTGGAAGCATCATTGATGAGACTTTCGCCTTCCAGAATACTGGTGATCTTTTTAGGGATTTTCATATGTTTAAGGACAGAAGTGGCTGCTACTGCATCAGGCGGGGAATTCACCCCTCCGAGCAGGAAGCCCATGGCGACGGTAAGTCCCGGGATAATGGAAGACGAAAGATAAGCCACGACAACTGAAGTTAAAAATACAAGTCCGAAGGCCATTGAAAAGATCTGCTTTCTCCATTTGTGAAAATCCTGCCATGAGGTAAACCAGGCCGCTTCAAAAAGAATCGGGGGAAGGAAGATCAGGAATACAAGATCCGGCTCTATTTCAATATGCGGCATTCCCGGGACCAGGCTGATCAGAAGACCAGCAATAACCAGGAAAATGGGATAAGCTACTTTCAGCTTTTGCCCTATCATCACCAATATCATTACAGATAAAAGAACCGCAATGGATATGATAACATAACTGTGAATCATTTTGATTTGTTTTTTTAATTGTTTTCGATTTGAAGTTGGTCAAAAAAGAAGGCTTTTTTTAGTTTGATTATTTTATGTAAACAAATTAATCACCTTTGAGCCTGATTCTATTTTAAAGAACAATATTATTTTTTGGAGTAATAGCCGGCGGAATATCAGCTTCATCCAGCATATCTCTCATATCAATCTCTATGGTACGGCTGATTTGTGTGATCGGCACATCATTCGGGCTTCCTTCAAAAGGGTTTACGGAAGCTTCCCCAACGCTGTCCAGCGTATGGAAACACCATGTTACCATCAGTGAAAATGGAATATTGAACCATATCGTCCAACCCTCCAAAGTGGTTCCTTCCCCTAGTTTATCCAGTTCTTTCAGTAATCCAAAAGGGACAAAAAGAATAAACAGAAGCAAAAGATATGTTGTAATGGATGAGAAGTTTCTTGGGTAGGGAAAGTTCTTGATCCTTTCTGCTTTTCCCTGATCATCGGTAAATTTCACCAGCTGCTGGTTGATCTGTGTCCATTGGAAATCATTGATATCTCCTCTGGTATAAGCTTCGGATAATTCTTTGCTTTGGGTAGCCATTAACTGGGTGGCCCTGTTTTTTTTACTTAAAATATATTGAAGCTCGCTTTCAGAAAGATACTTTTTCAGCTCATCATCCAGCTGACTGAGTCTTTCCGGGATATCATATTTTTTGGAATATTCATCATACTGCGCGGTTCCCATATTTTCCCAGGCTCTGGGCTCTCTCAGCTGAAAACGGAGTGCCGTAAGCCATGCATAATGACGGAGAAACATTTCTTTTACTTTTTGAGGATCTTTCGCAGAAAGAGAATCTCTCAGAATATATCCGAAACTGCGGCTGTCATTGATGATAGCACCATAAATCTGCCTGGCTTCCCAAAGTCTGCTGTAGCTGGCATTGTTTTTAAAACCTACAATAAAAGCTACTGCGGTCCCCAGAATGGCGATCGGCTGCCAGGGAACGGAAACAAATTTCCAGCCCAGAAAGTATAGTACTGTCGGTATCGCCGACAATATCGTCAGAACATAGATACTGCGTCTTGTCCAGGTGGCGAACTCCAGCGCCCCAAATCTTTTCCCTGAATGCATATGTGTTTATTTTTTAGTCTGTTGATTATATTCTTCTAAACTAACCGTTTTTTTCTTCATCAAGGCATTCGGCATGAACTGTTACTGTTAATTTTTATTAAAAGGAATATTATTATAAAAACCGATCTGGATCTGCCCGCGGTTTCTGTTTTCCTGGATCTGGTTCATATAGCCTGCTTCTATCCGCATATTTTTATTGATAACATAGCCTAAAGCTCCATATACCCTGTTCCTGTCGAAAACCGGACTGTCAAAATTCAGGAAAATCTCATTATATACGGAAGCATACAGGGATTTCGGGAGCATTTCTTTTTGAGTGATCGGTATATTCAGACCAATCATATAACGGAATCTCATCCTGAAATCATCCTGCAGAAAACGTTCTTCCAAACGGTATCTGTGCTGCAAATTAAAACGTCCGAATTTCTGTTTTGTAATAAACTGCTGGAAAATTCTATGCTCAATATTTTCTTTTTTTTCACCGTTCACATACGGCTGGCTTAAAATAAAACCGTAACCCAGCAAAACGTTATTGTTATTTTCCGTCAGATCATATCCAATTCCTGTACGGATCAACAGCTGTTCGAGGTCTCCTGCTGCATCAAAGTTCCGGTACTGGATTTCGTTGTGCCAGTTCAGCTTCTTGCTGATCTTATTATTTCCAACATACGTGTACCATGCTCCCAAATCACTTTTCTGTGCAAATGTCGCTATTGACCCCAGACTCAATACTGTAAATACCAGCTTCGTAAAGATCTTTACCATGTTATTCAATTACTATTATCTATCGTACATAACAAAATTAATAATTTAAATCAATAATAACAAACAATAATGAATGGAGAATTGAATTAAACATATTTCAAATTAATGTAGGTATAGTTCTTAATTAACCCGGAATCTGCTCTACAAGAATATCATTGCCTTCTGTATCAAAATAAGTACAGGTCATTGCATTAAGATCCATTTTCCAGCCTTCCACTCCGTTTTCCGCACAGTCATTACAGAAAGTAAGATAATCTGTTCCTCCCTGCTGGTGAAGCTTTAATCTTGTTTTAAACCGGTCAATATCCAGATGTTCTGAAACGGTAAGGTCGTTATACTTCCTTCCGGTCTGTGCTGTTTCGTTATCCGTATCAAAATACTGAGTATTGCCATCCGTAACATACGCTGTATAGTTCGAAACGCCTAAATTCTTTAAAGCCTGGATATATGCAGGGAAATCTGCTCCGCTTTTTACTTTCTGGTGTTCTGCTTTAATCTGTTCAATTGTAAATTTCATCACTGTTTTTTATTTGTTTTAATTGTTTACATTCCGGTCTTTTCCGGCACTCTAAATTATGTTTTTTGGAATAAAAATATAAAGTAAAACCGGCAGATATTTCCACCGGTCATTAACTATATTTCGTATAAAATAATCTTAAGGATGCTGCTGCATTTTCGCAGGATCGTCATAATTTACCATCCAGTTGATTCCGAATTTATCGGTAAACATTCCAAAATAAGCTCCCCAGAAAGTATCTGCCATAGGCATTGTTATCTGTCCTCCGGCAGAAAGTCCGCCAAATAATTTATCTGCCTCTTCTTTAGATTCTGCATTGATGGAAATAGAAAAATTGTTTCCAGGCTTGTAGTGAGAAGCCCATTCTCCACCCGTATCACTTCCCATTAAAATGGTTTCTTTTGAAATTGGAAGAGAAACGTGCATGATTTTGTTTTTATCTTCTTCAGGAGTTTCTTTGCCTTCCATTGGAGGCATTTCCCCGAAAGTTCCGATGTAAGGATATTCTCCTCCGAAAACTGATTTGTAAAAGTCGAATGCTTCTTTGCAGTTTCCATTAAATGTTAAATAAACGTTTACTGATGCCATTGATTGTTTTTTTTATGAGTTAAGTTTTAATGAGTTTCTGTTTTAAGGTCTCTCAGATAATTCTTTTAACCTCGAAAGTCCTTTCTGGTAATCTTTTCCAATAGCATCTTCCATATTCATAAACAATTTCATTACCGTGAAGGGATAAGGTATTTTTGAGGTCAACCCCCAGGTCGCCTTACTTCCACTGCCTTCCGGAACAACTTTCACGTAGGCATTGGCTTCACTTTCATAGGGTGTTAAGAACTTAATATTTGTATCAATTCTTTTACCGGCTGCATCAATTTTTTTTACTTCCTGACATCCTTTTCCAGCTGCATCTTTTTCACTGTCCCAGCATACTTTTTCACCGGGCTGTCCGGTAGTTCCGGTCCAGTCTTTTTTCATTCCAGGATCCAGATCATTCCAGGGACTCCACTGGTCCATTGCTTTCAGCGTGTTAGTCTGCTGCCATACTTTTTCAACAGGCGCATTGATCGTTACTGATTTTTCATAAACACAGTCTCCTGAGATAAAAACAGCTATAACCATCCATAAAATAAGGATAGAAGCTAAGACAAGGATAATTCTTTTTAATATTTTCATAGACTTTGATTATCGGTGCTGGTCGATTAATATCATATTGCCGTCAGGATCTTTCAGGAAAATATGTTCCGGTCCTGAAGTGGTTTCATCTGCTGCTTTTTCAAGCTCTACCCCATTTTCTTTTAAATGTTTCTGAATATCACGTACGTCATCAAAAGATTCCAGATTTTGGGCATTTTCATCCCACCCCGGATTGAAGGTAAGCATATTTCCGTCAAACATTGCCTGGAACAGACCAACCAAAGTACTTCCGCTTTTCATGATCAGATAATTCTGTTCCATACTTCCGCCCATAGCGGTAAAACCTAGTTTTTCGTAAAAATCCTTAGACTTCTGAAGATCTTTTACGCTTAAGCTGATAGAGAATGCTCCTAATTTCATATGTGTTTTATTTTTTTTAAAGCTAATGCACTTCCTGCAAACACTAATCCCCATACAAGAATTCCCAAGATCCAAAACCAAACCGGAGTAGGCAGAGAAAACATCATATAGATGGTTATAAGCAGGAAAATAACTCCACAAACTGCTGCAGAGGTATGCTTTCCATTGTCAGCAGTTTTTGAAGCTGCAAATCCCGAAACGAAAGCAGCCAGCGCATATCCAATGATCACAAAGAAAAGCGCCATAAAGGGAGCATGGGCAACATAGTCTTTCATGGCTGTCATATCACCGCCTGCAGCTCCGGCAGGAGGCGGATACAGCTGATGGCCTATTTTTTCAATGACAGTAATGCAGATAATGCCTGCAATGAGTCCGGCCGGAACAGCCAGTATTCTTCTTAACATGGCTATTGATTTTTTAAACGGGTTTTGAAGTCCAGTTTCCCGTCATAACTTTTCCAATCTCCAATAAATTCTATATACTGCCCTTCTACTTTTTCAGTTTTTTTATTCCATTTGAAGGTATAAATAAATTTACCTTTAAAAATACCGGAATGCTTTCCTTTGGGTTCTTCTGCCAGTTCATAATCTCCAAATACTACTCCTTTTCTTTTGGCATCCCTATACTTCGTGATGGTAATTTTACCTTCATATTTAGCATAGTTGTTATCCACAAGAGAATAGCCGGAAATAAAGTATTCCTGGTCATTTTTCTTATTCTGCTCGGAAATATTGACCTTGAGTTTCAGCTCCTGTCCGCGGTCTCCTATTGTTCCGGTATAAGGTTTACTGTTGTTGAGCCAGACCGTTGAAATATCCGGCATTTGCCCCCATGCAAAATTGCAGGCAAGAATGAGGATCCATAAAAGTTTTTTCATAATGTGTAATGTTTAAACGCCAAATTGGGAAAGGTGATGGTTCAGATGCTTGGCAAACATGTTATTCCATTCCTGTGAAGTCAGTTTACCAAAAGAAAATGATTCTTTTCCATCAAAAGCCTCCGGGCCCAACTGCTGTGTTTTTTGTATAAAGCCAATCAGCCTTCTCTTTTCTTCTTCAAAGTTTTTCCTCCCGGTAATTAAAAACTGTGGAGCTGTAGGGGAATCTCTCGGATAAGCCTTTTCCCCGACCACTTTAGGTTTTACAAAAGTCTTTAAGATAAATTTCGCAATAGAGCCCGGTTTTTTATGCTTTTCGGGTTCATACACCATTTCGTAGGATACGCTGCAGTGGGCAAGCATCTGATCAACCGTCATTTTACCCCATAAACCATGGGTATCTTCTACCAGCTTATTTATCCTGTCAATATAGTTTTGAGCATCTTTTGCATCAAATACATTTTCCATAATATGTCTAATTATCTGAAAGCAAATATATCAGTTTTTTCTTTTGATTTTTACAGGGTGATTAAAAAAACGGTGACGTGTTTTCTGAATACGGGGTATGGGTTTCGTGGTATGGGTTCAGGGATGCTGGTTTCGAGATAAATATGAGTGTAGACTGATTTAATATTTAAGCTTTTATATAGTATTCCGGTTGCGAATTGTCAGTACAAGATAAAGGTTTGCTTCAATTCTTACATTAATATTCTCAGGCGTTTTCAACTTCTTTCGGTGCGGCATTTTTAAATATAAACCAAAGCTTAATTTTTAAGGCAATCCAGCCCAGGACAGCATATACTAAAAGTAAAATACTTAAATGTTTTAAGTATGGAAATGTGAGCTCCACGGAACCTTTCTGAATCAGTAAAATTTTAAAAGCCTGGAGAAAAGGAGTCAGGGGAATAATGTTGGCAATGAACTGAACAAAAGCCGGCATCGCACTCAAAGGCCATGTAAACCCACTGATGATGAAGGCAGGGGACGCGATGACCATCAGGATTTGAGTTGCCTTCAATGCATCAGGAATCAATATACTGATGAATACGCCTAAAAATGAAGCAGAGCCTACAAATACCGCCGTAAGAAGAATAAAATTGAGTATTCCTTCCGGCATCGGAACCCTGAAAATCATATGCATAAAGTAATAGACCCCGACAATAAGAATGGAGAAAACCCAGATCGGAATCACCTTGATCAGCATCGTGGGGAAGGCCCATTTTTTCATCTTCAGGTATTCTTTTACAAATGAGCCTCTTTCAAACTCAGCGGCAAAACTTACCGCCATTGCCAAAAGAATGACCTGCTGCAAAACCACAGCCAGCATAGCCGGCCACATGAAGATCAGGTAATTTCCGGTAGTATTGAAAAGTGTGATATAGTTCGCCTTGAATGGCTCATATTGTGTAGCAGCTTTTGTAGCGGGCATTCCGGCTTTCTGCAAAGCTTTGATTGATGCTCCGGCAGAGAAGGTTCCTATGGTAAGCTGAAGTGCTTTGGAAGCAAAATTGGCAGTAAGGACATTTCCGGTATTGACGTATACATTGAGTTCGGGATACTTTTTCTGAAGCATTTCCGCCTCAAACCTGGGCGGAATGATAACTACAGCTGCGGCTTCATGCCGGATCACTTCATCTTTTATGCTGAGAGGTTCCTGAACATATTTAATGATACTGATACTTTTGTTATCATCCAGCATATCGGTCAGCTGGCTGGACAAAGGCGTATTATCCCTGTCGATCACCAGTACCGGTGTATTTTCAACTTTTCCGCTTTTATAGACGAAACCCAGCAGTGTGGCATAGAATACCGGGGCCAGAAAAAATACGGTCCTCAGGGTAGAATTGCCGATAAATAGCTTGAATTCCCGTTTTAAAAGCCGAAAAAATTCTTTCATGATTATTATTTCAGGATAACGTTAGCATTCACCAATATACTTTTGGCCTTATTCATATCTGCAGGCTTTACTTTGATCTCGTAAACGGCGTCCTGCAGCTGATAATCAGGATAGGCCGTTGTAATATCCGCATATCTTGTCAGCTGCTTGATATAAACGATTGTCCCTGTCAGAGTTTCTTTATTATAAACAACCTGCATATTCACTTCCTGCCCTTTTTTGTATCTGGCAATAGCGCTTTCAGGAACTGTAAATCTGAAATAGGTGCTTTCGGGAATATATCCGTTGAACAATGCAAAACCAGCTGTAGCCAGCTCTCCTGTATTCAGGCTGATGGTTTCTATTTCCATATCATTGGTTGCGATAATATATCTTTCGGAATAGGCTACATTAGCTTCCTGAAGAGCACCTTTAGCCTGTGAAGCCTGCCCTGCTGCCATTTCCACTTTTTCTACCCGGGTTCCTCTCTGTACATCATCCAGTTCAGCAACAACCGCATCATACTGGGCTTTAGCACCCTGAAGTTTGGCATAGACCTCATCGTATGCCTGAGGCGACATAAGACTGTCACGGTACATATTATTGGCTCTTTTAAAGGATTTCTGAGCGAATTCATACTGCTCTTTCAAGCCTTTATATTTAGCCTGAAGCTGCCTCAGCTGATCTGCCGTAGCACCGTTTTTTGCCATCTGCTCCTGAGCCGTTGCAGCACTTACCGCTCCCTGAGCCTGTGCAATTTTAGCAGAAACCTCCGGGACATCAAGTAATGCCAGGGTATCGCCTTTTTTTACGGTCTGGCCTTCAGTAACGTATATTTTTAAGATTCTTCCGGTTACTTTAGGGGCAAAGGAGATTACATCCTTTTTGGCCTTTCCTTCGGAATCATTCAGGTTTTCTTTTTTTTCACTGCAGCTCCCTACTAGAAAAAGAACAGCAAAGAGTATCAATATATTTTTATGCATCATTTTAATGGTAAGGATTAATAAAGTTTGGTAATATCAAGCTCCTGAGTGGATCTCATCAGCTCTATTCCTGCCCGTCTCTGGTTAAAAAGGGCATTTTGGTATTCAAGCTCTGCCAATTCAAGGTCATTTTCAGCATCAATGAGCTGTGAAGACTTGCTCATTCCGTATCTGAATTCTTTTTCAGCCTGAATCAGAGCATTTTTAGCGAGTTCTTTTTCTTTTGCTTTCAGAGTGATCTGTGCTGTTGCAATATCATAATTGGTTTGATTATTAGCCAGATTCAGGGTTAGTTTTTTTAAGGCATCTTCTTTTTTATTCTGAAGAACTTCTTTTCCAACCTTTGCGGTTTCTTCTGCGTGTTTTCCTTCTTTTCCGTCAAAGATCTCCCATTTAAAGCCTACACCGGCCGTCAATAATGGAAGTATATTTATATTGGTAGGTCTCCAGTTCAGTTTTGCCCCTTCATAGCCCAGCGCCGGAACTGCAGGGATTACATTTTCCGAAGTTTTGATACGGCTTCCATAAAGCCCGATATAATAGGCGGAGGCCATCAGCTGTACTTTCGGGATCATCCAGGTTCTTTCGGCTTTTATTTTGTAATCTGCTGCTGTTATTCCATGTTCCAGTGCACGGACTTCGGCTCTTTCCTCTATTCCTTTTTCTGAAGATAAAAGTTCTACGGGGGAAAGTACAGGATCAATCATTCTAAGGCGTTCTTTATTAATTCCTGTCAGAATATACAGTTGAGTAAGAAGAAGCTCTTTTTTGCCCTCATATTCCACCATTTTAGCATTCAAAGTGGCCTGTGCCAGTTCTATTTTTTTGTGATCATAGGGAGTAATCAGGCCATAACCCAAAGCTTTATCTGCTGTTTTCCGATTGATATCCAGTCTTTTTTTACTTTCATCCAGCACATTTTTAGACTGATGAATTAATGCCAGCTGATCATATGCCTTAGAAATATTGGCTACCACATCATCTTTCGTTTTTTCAAGCAGAATATCTTCGGAGATTTTCTTTTCTTCATTGGCTTTTTTCAGGTATTTTACCTTTCCTCCTGAGTAGAGAAGCATTTTGGCATCTGCTTTTGCAATTCCTGAGAAACCGGAAACATTGAGATTATTGTTAAAACTGCCTTCAGGAATATTGATAAAAGGTGCGAGGTTGATTTCCGGCGATGTGAGTCTTGCGGTCGCATTCAGATATCCGACCTGGCCGCTTACTTCCAGTGTGGGAAGAAAAATGTCTTTCAGTTTGTGTCCGTCAAGGTCTGTAAGTTTGTTCTGGGTGATCTGCATTTTGAGATCAGAATCCCGGACAATAGCACTGTCTAAAAGTTCTTTAAAGTCCGGCGCAGACTGTGCCCAACAAAAAGCCGGGAAAGCCAAAAAACTAAACGTAAAAATCAATAAATTGTTTTTCATGGTTTATGTTTACAACAAATATAATGCAAAAATTTGTTAAAACCACGAAGATAATTCGTCATTATGGTGAATTTAAAGTAAGTTTAAAAAGTGTTTAGTTTTAATCCTCTATTTTTGATTAGGATAGCCCATCTGTTTAAGATTAATTTGAGTGGCGTTTTAAGTGAAAAAAAATTAAATTATTTGTATTCATCATTGTTTCCGAAATGTATTATACCATAATTTAAACCATTAAGAGTGGTGAAGTTTTTAAGGTTAATCATTGATTTTTAAGTAAGACAATGAATAATTATTTTTTCCAAACAGATCTGCGTTACCTGCTAAATCTGCCTTTACTTTGTATTCAATTAAAAAGAGATAACTTTATTCAAAGAAAAGCAGAGGTGAACTATTCAATCTGCAAAG